>NZ_JBSFBM010000156.1:0-15231 GCF_053592955.1 Micromonospora sp. NPDC002411
GGCGTTGCGGCGGGCGGTGGCCGCCGTGTCGGTCCGGCGACCGCCAGCGCCACTGGCGACGGCCGTCCGCCAGCGGATCGCCGACGCCGGACCCGCTGTGTGGTTGCCCGTCGCGGCGGCGGTTGCCGTGCTCGCGGCGGATCTCTCCGGGCTCAGCAAAGCCGAGGTGGAGCGGATCTGGCTGCCGTTCGCCGTCTGGCTGCTCGTCGCGACCGCCCACCTGCCCAGAGGGCACCAACGGTGGTGGCTGGCGGGACAGGCAGCCACGGCTCTCGCCGTCAACCACCTACTGTGGACGGTGTCCTGACCGCTGCCGGATCCCTCATTACCGCTGTGGTGAAGTCGGCGATGCCGGCGGCGAAGCCGATTCGGGCGGTGAAGCCGAGCAGGCGGGTGGCGCGGGCCGGATCGGCCACGACGTGCCGTACGTCCGCCGCCCGCCCGCCGCCGACAGTGACGGGCGATGGTCCGTTCATCGCCGCAGCCAGCTCGTGGGCCAACTCGCCGACGGTGTGCGGTTCACCGGAGCAGACGTTGATCGGGACCAGAGGGTCCGGTGCCGGTGTCGTCAGGGCCAGCAGGTTGGCCGCGGCGATGTCCGTCACGTGCACGAAGTCGCGCCGTTGCCGTCCGTCCTCCAGGACCCGGGGCGGCTGCCCGGCGGCCAGGGCCGACCGGAAGATCGACGCCACCCCGGCGTACGGGGTGTCGCGGGGCATCCGCGGTCCGTAGACATTGTGGTAACGCAGCGCCCAGACCGACCCGCCGGTCTGCCGGGCCCAGGCACCGGCGAGATGTTCCTGAGCCAACTTGGTGGCGGCGTACGTGCTGTGCGGCTCCAACGGCGCGTCCTCCGGCACGAGACCGGGGGAGAGGGTCCGGTCGCAGCGAGGGCAGGTCGGCTCGTACCGGCCCTCGGCCAGATCGGCGGCCCGGCGGCCGGAGGGCCGGACGATTCCGTGTGTCGGGCAGTGGTAGCGGCCCTCGCCGTAGACCACCATCGAACTGGCCAGCACGAGGTGGCGTACCCCGGTGGCGTGCATCGCCGCGAGGAGGGTGGCCGTGCCGAGGTCGTTGTGCGCGGCGTACCGGGGAGCGTCAGCCGGGTCGATGCCGTGGCCGACCATGGCCGCCTGATGGCAGACCGCGTCGACCCCGGCCAGTAGCCGGGCCAGCAGGTCAGCGTCACGGACGTCGCCGACCACGAGGTCGTGCCGATCGGTCCAGGGCGGTGCCGTCGCGCCGTGCGCCTCCGGCAGGAGCGCGTCGAGGGCCACCACCTCGTGCCCGTGTTCGGTGAGCAGGTCGGCGATGTGTGAGCCGACGAATCCGGCCGCACCGGTGACGAGTATCCGCATTCCGGTCACGGTATGGCCTGCCATACCCCCACGTGGGTGTGTGGACGCGGCCGTAAGAACCTCGCAAGGTCTGCGTGGTGGGAGCGCACCTCGGCGCGTGGCTACGCTGGCCCGATGGACCTGCGGGGGAAGAGTTGACGGTGACACAGCGGGTGCTGGTGGTCGACGACGATCAGACCGTGAGTGACGTCATCCGTCGTTACCTGGAGAACGACGGCTTCCAGGTGAGCCTGGCGGCGGACGGCGCGGCGGCACTGGAGGCGGTGGAGCGGGAGAAGCCCCACCTGGTCGTGCTCGACCTGATGCTGCCCCGGATCAGCGGTCTGCAGGTGTGCCGGCAGCTGCGGGTACGGCCGGACGGCGTACCGATCGTCATGCTGACGGCGCGCGGGGACGAGGCCGACCGGATCCTCGGGTTGCAGCTCGGCGCGGACGACTACCTGACCAAGCCCTTCTCCCCCCGGGAACTGGTGCTGCGGGTCCGTTCGGTGCTCCGTCGCGCCGCCGGCGGGCCGGTACCCGAGCGGCCGGAGGCGCTCACCGACGGCGGCCTGGTGGTGCACACCACCTCCCGAACCGCCCACCTCGCCGGCAGCGAACTGGCGCTGACGCTGCGCGAATTCGACCTGCTCGTCCACCTCATGCGGCACCCGTCCACGGTGTTCGGCAGGGCCGAACTGCTGGAGCAGGTCTGGGGATGGAACTTCGGGGACCATTCGACCGTGACGGTGCACGTCCGCAGGCTGCGCGAGAAGATCGAGGCCAACCCGGCCGATCCGCAGCGGATCGTGACCGTCTGGGGCGTCGGCTACCGCTACGAGCCGACCCATGGGTGACCTACTGCTGATCTTCGCGATCGCCCTCGGCGCGGCGCTGGGTATCGGACTCGCCGGCGCGGTGCTGCTCCGTGCCCTTCGGCGCAGGTCGATCACCGTGCACCTCAACGTTCTGCTCACCACCACGGTGGGTGCCGTCGCGGTCGGGGTGATGGCGGTGGCGGAGGCGATGTTCCTCTCCCCGCACGACCTTGAGGTCGTCCTGATCACCGTCGCGGCGGCAGCGGTGGTCAGCCTCGCCGTCGGCGGGCACTTCGGCCGCCGGCTGGCACGCGCCGCGGTCTGGCGCGACCAGGCCCGCGAGCGGGAACGACAACTGGAGAAGGGTCGGCGTGACCTGGTCGCCTGGGTCTCCCACGACCTGCGTACGCCGCTCGCCGGGCTCCGGGCCATGGCCGAGGCGCTGGAGGACCGGGTGGTCCGTGACCCGGACACTGTCGACGACTACCACCGACGGATCCGGCTGGAGACCGACCGGATGACCCGCCTCGTCGACGACCTGTTCGAGCTGTCCCGGATCAACGCGGGAGCGCTGCGGTTGTCGTTGACGGCGGTGCCGCTCGGTGAGGTGGTCTCGGACGCGCTGGCCACCACGTTCCCGTTGGCCGACGCTCGCCGGATCAAGCTGGTCGCCAGCGAGTCAGGGTGGCCGACGGTCGCCGCGAGCGAGCCGGAGCTGGCGCGGGTCGTCGCCAACCTGCTGCTCAACGCGGTCCGCTACACCCCGGAGGACGGCACGGTACGCATCGAAGCCGGCCGCGAGGAGGACCACGCCTGGCTGTCGGTCGCCGACACCTGTGGCGGCATTCCCCCGGCCGACCTTCCGCGAGTGTTCGACATCGCCTTCCGAGGTGAACCTGCCCGCACCCCCGGCCCGGGCGACGGTGGGGCGTCCGGAGGGCTCGGCCTGGCCATCGTCCACGGTCTGGTGGAGGCGCACGGAGGTCGGGTCGAGGTGCGCAACACCTCGGACGGCTGCCAGTTCATGGTCCGGCTGGCCACAGCCTGACGGAACGGGCTGCGGGGTTCGTCGTACGACCCGGTCGACCGGTTTCCCGGGAGGGTGCTCCGGTTGTTTCCCCACGCGCTTTCCGGTCTTTGTCTCCCGGCTGCCGGTTGGGCCGTCATAGTGCCGTGAAGGTCAGCCGAAGGCGGGCAGAAGGCGACGTGGTTCAAGTCATTCGGTGGTTGACAAAAGTCTTGCGGGCAGGTCTTTGTAAATGACTGTGTCCTCCGGGTGAAGGTCCGGTGTGGAACTGACACCTTCGGGTGTTTTGCATAGGCGTTCATGATTTCGGCGGTATCCGGACGGGTGCAGATCGGGCAATAACGCGTCTGGCCTGCGTGGGATTCCTATTTCGACCTCGACTTCGTCGCGTGTGTCCCGGCCGGGTGGGTGAGGGGTGATTTACTGGGTTTCAGGGATATTGTTCGGTCCATTTCTACGGGTTCTGCGGCAAGCTCGGAAAGAACCTGCACCACGGTGGCGGGTGATGGAATGGAAGAACACATCTTCGATATTCGATGGCTCTCCGGTATAGTGACCATTCCCCTTTGAGTGTGCCGGAAAGTGTCTGATCTGCGTGATGACATCTGGGCTGGAAAATGCGTCAACAGGCCTGCGCTTCGTCGGGCGGCGACCACAGTTGGCGCGTATCGAGAGAGCCCAGGACAGTGCCCTGAGCCGGGGCCAGCAGATGGTGTGCGAGGTGGTCGGAGAGCCAGGCATCGGCAAGACCCGGTTCGTCCGCGAGGCACTGGAACGGTGCGTTCCCGCCGTTCCCCGGGCCGTCGGGACGTGCGCGCCGGACGAGCGAGGCGTTCCCTTCCACGTGTTCCGACACGCCTTCACGGAGGGGCAGCCCCTCCGCCGCGGGCTCCGTCTCGGGCGGTTCACCGGGGAGACCTGGATGGAGTCCGCCGCAGCGGAGCCACCGGGTCCGGTGCGGGCGTCGGACGCCCAGCGGTTCCGTACCTACCAACTGGCCCGTCGGCTGATCGGCCTGGCGGCCCGGGACGGTCTGGCGCTGGTCCTCGACGATCTGCACTGGGCGGACGCCTCCTCCGCCGGCCTGATCGCCCACCTCCTGCGCTATCCGGTGCCCGCACCCCTCCTGCTCGTGCTCGTCTACCGCCCACGGCAGATGGCGACCCCGATGCCGTTCGGCCCACCGGATTCCCGGGAGCAGGCCGACGCGGAACCGGCGGCCCACGACCGGATCGAGCTCAACCCGCTCAGCCTCGCCGAGGTCGCGGCGCTGCACCCGCACGTCGACGAAGCGGAACTGCGGGTTCGGTACGACGTCACCGGCGGCAACCCCGTTTACCTGGCAGCGCTGCCGGGCGGCCCCGCATCGGACGGCGTCGACCCGATCCGGGAAGCGCAGGGTGCCTGGTTGTCCGACACCGTGGTGGCCGTGCTGCGCCGCGAATGGGCGGACCTGCCGTCTGTCGAGCTGACCTGTCTGCGGGCCGGGTCGGTCGTCGACGCGCCCTTCGCCGCTGACCTGCTCGCCGCGGTCGCGCAGGTGCCGACGGCACGTGCGGTCGAGGCCGGCTGGCGGTTGGCCCGGCTCGATCTGCTCCGCCGGGTGCCCGGCACCGGACGGTTCGCCTTCCGGCACCCGGTGCTGAGGATGGCTGTCGCGCAGGACACCGACCCGGCGTGGCGGGCGGAGGCTTCTGCGCGGGCGCTCACCGCGCTGGTCGAGCTGGGCGCGCCACCAACGGACCAGGCCCGCTACGCGGAGCGCCTGCTCGCCCTGCCGAACGGCCGCTGGGCGGAACGCTGCGTCGACGTGCTCTGCCAGGCCGCCCAGGAGATCCGCCGCGAGACACCCGACCTGGCCATCCGCTGGCTGCGGCTGGCGCTGCGGGCGCTACGGCCGACGGCCGGCTCGACGCAGCGTCGCCGAGACGTGGCGCTCGCGCTCGCCCAGATCACCGGGGAGGCGGGCAACCTGGCCGAGAGCAGGGCCCTGCTCCAGGAGATCGTGCCGCTCTTCCCCGCCGACCCGCAGGGACGACGGGCGCATGCTGTCGCACTCTGGGCGCGCGTGGAACGCCTGCTCGGCAACTACCCGGAGGCTGCGGCGATCAGCCGACGCGAGCTGGCCGCCCTCCCGGCCGGCACCACACCCGGCGTCGGCTACCGACTCGCCACCGAGATCGACGTCGCCGGCATCCTGGCCGGCCGCCGTCCCGCCGCCGGTCCGCCCGACGCGCTGACCGGTGATCCCGGCGTCGGCTCCGCCGTCGACCGAGCAGGCCTGCTGGCCGTACGCAGCCTGGCCGCTGTGCACGACGGCGCACTCGACGACGCCCGGGGTCTGCTCGACGCGGGCGCCCGGATCGTCGACGCGCTGCCGGACCGGGAGGTGCGCGACCACCCCGACTGCCTCACCGCGCTCGGCCTGACCGAGTTGTACCTCGAACGGCAGGCCGACGCGGCGCGGCACCTCGACCGTGGGCTGACCCTCGTCCGCGCCTCGCACCGAGACGACGGGCTGTGCCAGTTGCTGCTCGGTCGTAGTCAGGTCGCCTACCACGGTGGTCACCTGACCACGGCCATCGGCCTGGCCACCGAGGCGGGAATCGTCGCCCGGCGCATCGGCAGCCACCACCTGCTGAGCTTCGCCCTGGCGTTCGAGGCGGAGGCGACGGCCTGGCGTGGTGGCCCTCGCGACGACGACCGGGCGGTGGCGCTGGCCCGCAGCGCCGTCGGGATCGCCACCGACCTCGCCACCTGGTGTGGTCGTACCGCCGTGTTGGCGCTGGCGACCGCGGCACTGCTGTCCGGTGACCCGGCGACCTGTGCCGAGCTGGTGCGCTCAGCCGGCGGCGACAGCCGGCTGAGCCGCCTGCAGACCACTCTCCGGCCGATGTGGTTCGAGCTGCTCAGCGCCGCCGCGCTCGCCGCCGGCGAGGTGGCCGAGGCCGAACAGCAGGCGCAGCGGGCGATGGCCGAGGCCGACCAGATCGGTCTCGCCGGGCAGCGCGGCTTCGCCGAATCGGCGTACGGCGAGGTACTGCTCGCCCGTGGTGAGGTCCCGGCGGCGATGCTGCACCTGGAGGCTGCCGCTGACCTGTTCCGCGCCGGCGGGATGGCGCTGCGGCGCAGTCTCGCGCTGGCCTCCCTGGCCCGTGCCGCCGAAGCCGAGGACCAGGCCGGCCGGGCGGCGCGGGCCCGCCGTCGGGCGCTGGAACTGGCCGGATGGTGTGGCACGGAACGGGTCGGCCTCCGACTGGCCCGCCCGGTCGGTCCGGCCGAGGTGGCCGCCCTGACCGACCGGGAATGGCACATCGCACGCCTGGCGGCGACCGGGGCCACCAGCCGACTGATCGGGCGGCAGTTGAACATCAGCCCCCGCACCGTGGAGGCGCACCTGACCCGGATCTACCGCAAGGCGGGCGTCGCCTCCCGGTCCGGTCTGGTCGCCTGGGTCGCCCGGCTCGATGACACCGATCGGTGACCGTGAACCAGGCCCGATGACGTCGTTCGGTGCAACGCCGACGGGCCCGGCAGCACGAGGCCGCGCCGCCCCCGGCATGGCCCGAGAGTCGCTCACATACTCGACTCCATCGGGCGCGAATCCCGTCGACCGGTGGTGGATGGAGGACGAGATGCTGGGCAGAAGATCCGTCAGGAGCCCGCGTACCCTCGCCGCGCCGGTGCCGCTCGCCGCCGCCGTGGTGGCGCTGCTCGTGCTGGCCGGCTGTGGTGGCGAGCCGGTGGACGCGGCCACCCCTTCGACCGACGGTCCGGCTACGTTCGGCCGCGAGCGCGCCGCGCTGGTGCTCACCGCCTTCGACCAGGCCGACTCGGCCGCCTCGGTGGCCGGTGACGTCGAGGCGCTGCGGACCCAGGAGGTGTCGCCCTCGCTGGACCTCAGCATCGCCGCGGTCCGCCGGGCCACCTACAACCAGCGTCCGCAACCGTCGTTCCAGCATATCAACCCGGCGTTCGCCGTGCCGCCCGGCGACCCGGCCTGCTTCCTGGCCACGGCCACCCTCAAGTTGAGCGGCTCGGAACTGGCCCCCACCGACGTCAGCCAGTTCGTGCTCGGCGACGACGGCCAGTGGAAGCTCAGCCACAACGTGCAGGTCACCCAACCCTCGCTGGTGGTCGCCCGGAGCATCGACGGCCGGCCCGCCACGCAGGGCGGTATGGCCCTGGACGAGACCAGCCGTCGGGCCGTCGCCGCCGAGGTCTTCGCCCGCAGCATCGGGTCCACGACGAGCAACCGATCCCTCGTCGCGTCGAGTCCGCTGCTCGACGGCCAGTTCGCCGGCGGGTGGGAGGTCTACGGGCAGCAGCTCGCCGGTGTCGGAGCGGCGGTGCAGCGGACCATGGACCGGGCTGAATGGTCCGACTGCGCGGTAGCCGTGCCGACCGGCACGCTGGCCTTCCTGACGATCCACGCCACCGACACGCTGCGCCCTGCCCCCGGCGGCCCGACCACCGTCCAGATGGTGCCGCAGAGCCCGGATCTGATCGCCACCGGTCATCGCACGCCGATCAGCGGAAAGTCGATCCGGGTGACCCGGGTGGAGACCTTCCTGCTGCTCGTACCGGCACAGGCCACCGGCACATCGGTGCTGGGGCTCAACGACACCGCGCTGACCGTCACCGCCGGCTGACCCGACCGCGACCGTCCCGGTCGGCCGCCAACGGCAGAAACCGGTGGCATCACTCGGACCAGGCACCAGTGGACCGCGACGATGGCAGCAGCCGTGATCGCCGGCAGAGCGCCGGCGGTGCCACGGTCCGGCCACCAGGCTCGGGAGGAACCATGTGGCGTCCGCGCTTCCGATCGGACTACGCGCAGGTACGGCTGCCCGACGGCCCGCTGGTGGTGCTGGGGGAGACCCGCAGCCTGATCATCGACGACCCGGTCGCCGCGGACCTGGCCGACCAGCTCGACGGCGTCGAGCCGTTGGCCGACGTGGTGAACCGGCTGGCCACCCGGCACCCGGTCACCGCCGTCGCCGCCGCCCTCGCCCGGCTACGCGATCACGGCCTGCTGGTGTCCGGTCCGGCGGGCACCGCACCGGCGGAGGCCGCCGGTTGGGATGCCCGGGGTGTCCCGCCCGAAGCAGGGCACCGGTGGATGGCCGAGGGATCCGTCACCATCGTGGACCTCGGGGCGCCCCGGGTGGCGGAGACCGCCGACGCGCTGCGCTCCCTCGGGCTCGCCGTCACAGTGGTCGGACCGGACGAGACCGATGACGTGCCGGTCGCCGCCCAGGTGCTGGTGCTGCCGTCGTCGATGCTCGACCCCCGACTGGCGTTGGTCAACGACCGCCACCTGGCGGCCGGTCGTGCGTGGACCCTGGCCCGGCCACACGGCAACGTCGTCTTCCTCGGCCCGCACCTGGTGCCGGGTCGCACCGGCTGCTGGGCCTGCCTGCGGCAACGGTGGCAGGAGAACGAACAGGTGAACGCCTTCCTGGACGGGCAGGACCTGAGCGACCCCCTGCCGCAGCCGGGCCAGGCGGTCCTGCCCGGACTGGCCACAGCGGCCGCCGGGCTGCTCGCCACCGAACTCGCCGTGCTCGCCGTCCGGGGCTTGTCACCCCGCCTCACCGGCCGGATGGTGGCCCTGGACACCCGGGACATGAGCATGGAAAGCCACCAGTTGGTACGCCAGCCGCAGTGCCCCGCGTGCGGCGACCCGGACCTCGTCGGCAAGGCCGACCCACGGATCGACCTGCCGCCGAGCGGCGCCCAGCCCAGCAGGGGCGAGGACTCCCGCACCCGGGAACCGGCAGAGGCATACGCCGCTCTGGCCCACCACGTCAGTCGGTACCTGGGCGTGGTGAGCCGACTGACCCCGTTGGAGGCGACCGACAACGGCGTCACCCACACCTACTCGGCTGGGCACAACTTCGCCCAGCCCCGCCAGCTCGCCGGGTTGCGGCGCAACCTGCGCGGCCAGAGCGGCGGCAAGGGCCGCACCGACCTCCAGGCGCGGATGAGCGCGATCGGGGAGGCGGTGGAGCGCTACTGCGGGGTGTGGCGCGGCGACCGTCCGGTGCACCGGGCGACGTACCGCCAGCTGGGTCCGGACCGAGCCGTGCACCTGCGGGAGCTGCTGCTGTTCTCGGAACGCCAGTACGCCGATCGGGACCGGCTCAACGCCGACCTCGGCCACCTGCACCGCGTACCCCGCCCGCTGGGTGACGAGGTGGAGCTGGACTGGACCACGGGCTGGTCGCTGACCCGGCGGACACCACGCGAGCTGCCCGCCGCGTACTGCTGGTACGGGCATCCGGAGCTGACCGGGCTCGGGGTGTGCTCGGCCGACTCGAACGGCTGCGCCGCCGGCGGCAACCTGTCCGAGGCGATCCTGCAGGGCTTCTGCGAACTCGTGGAGCGGGACAGCGTCGCCCTGTGGTGGTACCACCGCTCGCGGATGCCCGGGGTGGACCTCGCCTCGTTCGCCGACCCGTGGACGGCCGCCTGCGTCGACCACCACGCCACCGTCCTGGGCCGTGAACTGTGGGCCCTCGACCTGACCGCCGACCTCGGTGTGCCCACGTTCGCCGCGGTGTCCCGGCGATCCGACGGCGGGCCGGAGGACGTCCTGGTCGGCTTCGGCGCGCATGTGGACGCCAGGGTCGCGCTGACCCGGGCGCTTACCGAGGTCAACCAGTTCCTGCCCGCCGTTCCCGGCCCCACCTCGGCGCGCAACAGGTACGGCGTCGACGATCCGGACACCGCACGGTGGTTCGGCACCGTACGGGTGGCCGATCAACAGTGGCTCTCCCCGGACCACACCCGAGCGCCCCGCACCGCCGCCGACCACCCGCCGCTGACCACCGGGGACGTCGGAGACGACGTGCGGCACTGCGTACGCCGGGCGGAGCGGGCCGGCCTGGAGGTGATCGTCGTCGACCAGTCCCGTCCGGACGTCGACCTGGCGGTGGTGAAGGTGGTGGTGCCGGGTCTGCGGCACTTCTGGCGCCGGCTCGGCCCCGGTCGGCTGTGGGACGTACCGGCCCACCTCGGCCGGGGCCCGCTGGCCGCCGACGAGACGGCGGCCAATCCGCTGAACGTCTTCTTCTAGCGAGGGGTGCGTAGATGACCACCGTGGTGAGACCGGCCGGCCGGCGGTCGTCGTGAGCGGCACCGTCGGCGGCCCGCCCATCCAGGAGGCGTACCGGCTGCGCCGCGACGCGGAACTGCGCCTCGGCGAGGACGGCTCGCTGACCCTGCGGCAGACCCGCTTCCAGCTCACCCTGGAACGACCGGGCATGGGCCGACGGGCACTGCTCCTGCAACTCGCCGCCGACTGGGTCACCGACGTCGAGGTCGGCCGTCTGATCAGCGGCCTAGAGGGGGAGAGCCGGGTGCTGGCCGCCCAGTTGCTGCTGCGCCGGTTGCTCGCCCACTCCTGGCTGGAGCGCCGCCTCCAGGTCGATGACCGCGCGCTGCTCGACCTGGTGCCCACCGGACTGGGTCGGGGCAGCCTGCCGGAGAGCCGCCCGCACACACCCGGTGTTCGCCACCGGCTCTCCCGCTTCGCCACCCTCCAGCACGAAGAAGGCAGGCTGGTGGCCGCCTCGCCGCTGAGCACCCTCACCGTCGGCTGCGCCGACGTCGCCCTCGGCGCGGTGTTGGTCGCCGCCGTGCCCGGCGTCGGATCCGACACGGTGGCCCGCACGCTCGGTGTGCGACCGGCCGCCGCCGGCCGGGTGCTCGACGAGTTGGTCACCGCCCGAATCCTGGTCACCGAAGCCGAGTTCGAGGCGGAGTGCGACGACGCGCCACTGGCCTACTGGTCGCCCGAGGAACTGCGGCTGCACCACCGCTCCCGGGCCGGCCGGCACGCGCTGCCGGTGGGAGGCACCTACCGGATGCGGGAACGCTTCGCCCCACAACCGCTGCGCCGCCCCTACGACGGCGGTCGCGCGATCGACCTGCCGCTACCGGACCTGGCGACGATCGCCAAGGTCGAACCGGCCTTCAGCCAGATCGTGGCGGAGCGGCGCAGCGTGCGCGAACACGACGACGGGGCGCCGCTGCCGCTGGAGCGACTGGCGGAGTTCCTGTACCGGTCGCAGCACACCAGCGCCGCCGGCGAGGCCGGCGGGCAGGAGGTCGGTCATCGGCCCTACCCGGGCGGCGGCGGGGTCTACGAGCTGGAGATCTACCCGCTGGTCGCGCGGTGCGCCGGACTCGACCCCGGGCTCTACCACTACGACGCGGTCGGGCACCGGCTGGAACCGGTCGCCGCCTGGGGGGCGGCCGCCGACCGGTTGCTGGCGTACGCCCGGGCGGCCGGCGCCATGCCCCGGCCGCCGCAGACGGTCCTGGTGGTCACCGCCCGGGTCCAGCGGCTGATGTGGAAGTACGAAGGGATGAGCTACGCCATGATCCTCAAGGACGCGGGAGTGCTGACCCAGCAGATGTATCTCGTCGCCACCGCCATGGAGCTGGCGCCGTGCGCCCTCGGTGCCGGGGACTCCCAGGCCTTCGCCGAGTTGTCCGGGCTCGATCCGCTGGTCGAGCCGAGCGTGGCCGACTTCCTGCTCGGCTCGCGCCGCGCCGCCGGCCCGCCCGCAACGGGGGGCCGGTCATGAAGTTCCGGCGGCAGGCGCTGCGCCAGTTGGAGGCCCCCGAGCAGTTGGACCGGGCGGTCCGGCTGACCACCGTGCCGCACTGGCTGGCCACCGCCGCGCTGGTCATCGTCGTGGTCGCCGCGGGCGTCTGGTCGGTACGCACCGTGATCCCCCGCACCGTCGAGGCCGCCGGGGTGCTGATCCACTCCAACGGGATCTCCGCCCTCGACGCGATCGACAGTGGTCAGGTCACCAAGGTCTGGGCGTCGCCACACCAACGGGTGGCCAAGGGCACCCCTCTCTACAGCCTGCGCACGATGGAGGGCAAGGTGGTGGTGGAGAACGCGCCGGGTGACGCGTACGTCGTGGCCTGGCTGGTGTCGGAGGGGGAGATCGTCACCCCGGGCACACACCTGGCGGATCTGGAGCGGCTCGACACCGCAGGGGACGCGTTGCAGGCCGTCGTGTACGCCCCGGCCGTCGCCGCTCCGCTACTGCAACCCGGTGTACCCGTCGAAGTGGCCGCCGCAGCGGCACCGCGCAACGTGTTCGGCACCCTGGCCGGTCAGGTGGCCACCGTCGGCGCGTTCCCGGAGACCGAGGCGTCGCTGCGTGCCTTCCTGGGCACCGGGCCGGACGTACGGCGGCTGCTGGCGCACGGCAGCGTGATCCGGGTGACCGTCGCCCTGGAGCCCGACCCGGCAGCTCCGGGCGGTCTGCGCTGGACGAAGACGCCGCCGCCGTTCCAGCTCAACTCGGCGAGCGAGGTCACCGCCTGGTTCACAGTGGACCAGGAACACCCGATCGACTGGTTGCTGCGGCGATGAGCGCGCCGTCGACAGCGGTCCCGAACGCACCGGAGCTGCCCAGGATCCGGCGTCGACGGGTCCGCACGCCCACCCTGATCCAGATGGAGGCGGTGGAGTGCGGCGCCGCCGCGCTCGGAATCCTGCTCGCCCACCACGGCCGGCATGTGCCGCTGGAGGAGTTGCGCCGGGTGTGCGGCGTGAGCCGGGACGGCTCCACCGCCGCCACAGTGCTCAAGGGTGCCCGCCGGTACGGGATGGTGGCCAAGGGTTTCCAAATGGACCTGGCTGGCCTGGCCACTGTGGCGCTGCCGGCGGTGCTGTTCTGGCGCTTCGAGCACTTCGTCGTGCTGGAAGGACTCGGCCGGAACAAGGTCTTCATCAACGATCCGGCGACCGGCCCCCGGGCGGTGAGCTGGGAGGAGTTCGACGGCGCCTTCACCGGCATCGTGCTCACCATGGAACCCGGGCCGGAGTTCCGTCCGGGTGGCACCCGTTACCGGATGGTCCGGGCGTTGGCCCAGCGGTGGCGCGGCCCGGGCTCGGCGATCGCGCAGATGCTGCTGCTCGGGCTGCTGATCGCCGTGGTCGGTCTGACCATCCCGGTGATGGCCCAGGTCTTCGTCGACCGGGTGCTGTTGCAGGAGGACCAGGCCGCGTTCGCCGGCCTGGTGGCGGCGGTGGCGGTGGCCACCGTGCTGACCTTCCTGGCCAGCCTGCTCCAGCAACGCCTGACCGTACGCGCGGAGACAGCGCTCGCCCTCGCCAGCGCCGCCCGGTTCTTCCGACATCTGCTCCGGCTGCCACCGTCGTTCTTCGACCAGCGCCAGGCCGCCGACCTCGGCCAGCGGGTCCGCGGCAACGACGTGGTCGCCGAGGTGCTCACCCGTCGCGCGGCGACCACAGTGGTGGACACCGGCCTGGTGCTGGCGTACGGGGCGCTGCTCTGTCAGTACGACCTTCTCCTCGGACTGTGCGCGGTGGTCCTCGCCGGGTTGAACGTCAGCGTGCTGCGCTACGTCGCCTCGACCAGGTCGATCGCCGTCGCCGGTCTCCAGGCGGATCGCAGCAAGCTGGTGACCACCGTGTACACCACGGTCCAGCTGATCGAGACGGTGAAGGCGGGCGGCGAGGAGGAGCGGGCGGTGGCCCGGTTCGCGGCGCGGCACGCCACCGTCGCCTCACGGCAGCAGCGACTGGGAGTGCCCACCGCGGTGCTCTCCGTCCTGCCCGCGTTCCTCGCCTCGGGGACGACCGCGGTGCTGCTCGGGTTGGGCAGCCGACAGGTCGTGGCGGAGTCGCTGACGGTCGGCGTGCTGGTCGCCATGCAGAGCCTGGCCGTCGCGATGAACCGACCGTTGGGCAACCTCACCGCCCTGGGTTCCCGGTTGCAGGACATGAGCGCCGACCTCAACCGGCTGCGTGACGTGGAGCACTACCCACTGCCGTCCGCCGAGGAACGACCCGCCCGACCGCTGACGCCGATGGAGGGGCATCTGCGCATCGAGAAGGTCACCTTCGGCTACAACCCGCTGGGCCGCCCACTGCTGGAGGACTTCAGCCTGGACCTGCCCCCGGGTGCCCGGGTGGCGCTCGTCGGGCGGTCGGGCAGCGGCAAGTCGACGGTGGGCCGGCTGGTCGCCGGGCTCTACCGCCCGTGGACCGGTCGGGTCACAGTGGATGGCCTCGACCGTCCGGGCACCGACGACGGTCTCTGGGCGGCCACTGTCGCCATGGTGGACCAGGACCAACGGCTGTTCGAGGGGACGGTCCGGGACAACGTCACCATGTGGGACCTCACCGTCGCCGACGAGGACGTCGTCACCGCGCTGACCGACGCGTGTTTCTACGACGAGGTCGCGGCCCGCCCGGGCGGCCTGGCCAGTCCGGTACGGGAGAACGCCCGCAACTTCTCCGGTGGCCAACGGCAGCGACTCGAGATCGCCCGCGCGCTCGTCCGCAACCCCCGGGTGCTGGTGCTCGACGAGGCCACCAGCGCACTGGACGCCGAGACCGAACGCCGGATCGACCTGCATCTGCGCCGGCGGGGGGCGACCTGCCTCATCGTCGCCCACCGCCTGTCCACGGTCCGCGACTGCGACCTGATCGTCGTGCTGGACGGCGGTCGGGAGGTGGAGCGCGGCACCCACGAGCAACTGGTCGCCCGCGACGGCGCGTACGCGCGACTGGTCCGGGACCAGTGACCACGACGATCCGAGGAGACACTGATGAGCGGCGCGGTGGAGGAGGACCCGGTAGGCGGCCTGATCGGCTACTGCGCCGACGGCGTACGCCAGGTCTGCCGCCTGGACGGCCCGGTGGCCGGCTGGCTGGTGACCGGCGGCGAGGCCGACCTGTTCGCGGTGCGCCGGGCCGGGATGAGCCCGTCGCGCCGCCACCATGTGGCCCGGCTGCCGGCGGGTGGCCTGGCGCCGACGTCCACAGCACTCGGTGCGTGGCAGTTGATCCTGGTGCCGTTGCCCGGCGCGGAGTTGCGCGGGCTGTCCCAGCGACACCTGTCCCTGATGGAGCGGCATGTGCGGCTCGACCGGCCGGCGGACGAGGGGCCGTCGCCTCGGGCGCGGACCGCCGCGACGGAGATGGTCGCGGCGGTGGACCTGGTGTTGGTCACCATCGCACAACGGAAGAGCCACGAGAAGGGAAAGA
>NZ_JBSFBM010000157.1:0-15212 GCF_053592955.1 Micromonospora sp. NPDC002411
TTACAGGGAGTTCGCGGTGCTGGTCTGGAACGACCGCCGACGTAGTCGGCACCCCAGACCCGGTCGATGAGCTGGCCTCGGGTGAGCACCCGGCCCGCGTTGCGCAGCAGCAACTCCAGCAGCTCGAACTCCTTCAGCGGGAGCTGCACTGCCCCGCCGTCGACGGTCACCACGTGCCGCTCGATGTCCATCCGCACCGGGCCGGCGGCCAGGGTGGGAGCACCCGTCTCGGCCACCTCCGGGCTCTGCCGGCGCAGCACCGCCCGGATCCGGGCGACCAGCTCGCGCGGCGAGTACGGCTTGGTGACGTAGTCGTCGGCGCCGATCTCCAGCCCGACCACCTTGTCGATCTCGCTGTCCCGGGCGGTGACCATGATGATCGGCACGGCCGACCGCTGCCGCAGTTGCCGGCAGACCTCGGTGCCCGACATCTCGGGCAACATCAAGTCGAGCAGCACGATGTCGGCGCCGGTCCGGTCGAACTCGGTGAGGGCGTCGGTCCCGGTCGCGGCGACCGAAACCTCGAAACCCTCCTTACGGAGCATGTACGACAAGGCGTCGGAGAACGACTCCTCGTCCTCGACCACCAGAACGCGGCTCAACGGGGATTTCCTTTCCATTGCTGTCAGACCTGCCGTAGCCCAGCCGGACCGGAGTCGATCCCAACCGGCGGCAGTGTCGCCAGAAGGTCGTCCGGTGGGCTGGCGGGCAGCCGGAGGGTGAACGTCGACCCACCACCAAGAGTGCTCGACACCTCGACCCGTCCGCCATGGTTGCTCGCGATGTGTTTCACGATCGCCAGTCCGAGCCCGGTGCCGCCGGTGGCACGCGAGCGGGCCTGGTCGGCTCGGTAGAACCGCTCGAAGATCCGGTCCACGTCCGTCGGGGCGATGCCGATGCCCTGGTCAGCGACGGCGACCTCGACGTGCTCGTCGTCGCCGCGGAGGGTGACCCGGACCGTGGTGTCCTCGCCCGAGTAGTTGATGGCGTTCTCCACCAGGTTCGCGACCGCCGTGGCGAGTTGGGAGTCGCTGCCGTACGCGGTGAGGCCACGATCACCGTCGACGGTCACCTCGACCCCCCGGGCGGAGGCCGTGGTGCGGGTCCGGTCGACCACCTCGGCGATCACCCAGTCCAGCGCGACCGGCTCCGGTGGCGGCTGCGGTTCGGCGCCCTGCAACCGGGTCAGCTCCAGCAACTCCTGCACCAGCCGACCCAGCCGGGTCGACTCGTGCTGGATCCGTTCGGCGAACCGACGGGCGGCGACCAGGTCCTCGGAGAGGTCGGGTGCTGCGGCGTCGGCTGGCTCGGTCGCGTCCAGCAACGCCTCGGCGAGTAGTTGGAGCGCCCCGATCGGGGTCTTGAGCTCGTGGCTGACGTTGGCCACGAAGTCGCGGCGTACGCGGGTCAGCCGGTGCGACTCGGTCACGTCGACCGCCTCGACGGCGATGAAGCTGTTGCCGATGCCCATCGCCCGTAGGTGCACGCCGAGCGGGTTCTCCCCGGCGCCGTCGCGACCTCGGGGCAGGTCGAGCTCGATCTCGCGCCGCACTCCGGTGCGCCGCACCTGGCCGGCGAGGGTACGGATCAGCGGGTGCGCGGCGATCGAGCCGGGGGTGCTGCCGGTCCGCAGGAGCCCCATCGCGCGGGCAGCCGGATTGATCAGCACGGGGACGTCGTCGTTGTCGAGTACCACGACACCGGCGCGGAGCGAGTCGATCGTCCGGCGGCCGAGCCCGGTCTGCTGCTCGTCGGCTATCGCGGGCCTCCCCCTGCTCCAGCGGGAGCTCACGCTGCCCGTCGACGTGGAGCGACGGTCCCGCGCGGGCAGGAACCGGGGCAGCAGGAAACCGGCGGCCATCCCGGCCACCAACGCCACGGCCACCACGACCGCCACCGCCCACTCCACCCGGCGATCGTAGGGGCATTGTTAACCTGGCTACCACACAGATCGGGACGAACTACCCTCGCTTCCGAAAGTGTTCACCCCTGCGTCTGGCGTCGTTCACCGTGGTTCATCCCGGATCCGTCCGCGCGCCCTACCGTTGGCGTCGCACCTGCTCAACCCCCTGCGCCGGCACCCGTCGGCGGCGACCGACCACAGGACGTGATGATGCGCGACGAGTTCCGGGCCGACCTCCAGATCGTCAGCCAACTGCTGGTGGACATGGCGGAGGGCGTCCGCGCCGCCATGCGCCAGGCCACCCGGGCCCTGCTCACCGCCGACCGGCAGTCCGCCGAGACGGTCATCGAGCGGGACGCCGAGATCGACGACCTCTACCGGCACGTCGAGGAGCGGGTCTGCGACCTGCTCGCCCGACAGGCGCCGGTCGCCTCCGACCTCCGCGCGATGATCACCGCGCTGCACGTGGCCGCTGACCTGGAGCGGATGGGCGACCTGGCCGAGCACGTGGCGAAGACGGCGCTGCGCCGGCACCCCTCGCCCGCCGTCCCGGCCGAGCTGCGGGCGGTCTTCACCGAGATGTCCGAGATCGCCGACCGGATGGCCGTGAAGATCGGCTCGGTGCTGGCGAAGCCCGACGCCGACCTCGCCAGCGAGCTGGACGGTGACGACGACGCCATGGACGAGCTGCACAAGAACCTGTTCGCGGTGCTGCTCGGCGACGACTGGCCGTACGGGGTGGAGACCGCGATCGACGCCACCCTGCTGGGCCGCTTCTACGAGCGCTTCGCCGACCACGCGGTCAACGCCGGCGAGCACGTGGTCTACCTGATCACCGGAGAGAGCAGCCCCACCAGCACCAACTGACGCGAAAAGGAAGGGCCCCCGCGATGCGGGGGCCCTTCCTTCGTGTTCAGCGGCCCTGGTTGGCGACCGCGGCGGCGGCTTCCTTCGCCGCCGTCGGGTCGAGGTACGTGCCGCCCAGGCTGAGCGGACGCAGCTGCGGGTCGAGGTCGTAGCGCAGCGGGATGCCGGTCGGGATGTTCAGTTTGGCGATCGCCTCGTCGGAGATCTGGTCGAGGTGCTTGACCAGAGCACGCAACGAGTTGCCGTGCGCGGCCACCAGCACCGTCCGGCCGGCCAGGATGTCCGGCACGATCGAGTCGTACCAGTAGGGCAGCATCCGGTCGACGACGTCCTTGAGGCACTCCGTCCGCGGCATCAGCTCGGTCGGCAGCAGCGCGTAACGGGGGTCGCCCACCTGCGACCACTCGTCGTTGTCGTCGATCGGCGGCGGCGGCGTGTCGTACGACCGGCGCCAGAGCATGAACTGCTCCTCGCCGTACTCGTCGAGGGTCTGCTTCTTGTTCTTGCCCTGCAGGGCGCCGTAGTGCCGCTCGTTGAGCCGCCACGACCGGCGCACGGCGATCCAGTGCCGGTCGGCGGCGTTGAGCGCCAGCTCGGCGGTGCGGATCGCCCGGCGCATCACGCTGGTGTGCACGACGTCCGGCAGCAGGCTGTGCTCGCGCAGCAGCTCGCCGCCACGCCTCGCCTCGCCCTCGCCCTTCTCGGTCAGGTCGACGTCCACCCAGCCGGTGAAGAGGTTCTTGGCATTCCAGTCGCTCTCACCGTGCCGCAGCAGGACCAGCGTCCCGACGGTGGGCCCTTCGCTCGCAGTCATGCGGATCATCCTGCCTCAACCGCCGAGTGGACACGCGGGCACCCGTCGTGACGACCACCACGTGAAAATGCGGATGACCAGCGGCTCCGCCCGCCGCTAGGGTTGTAAGGCACGGCAGTCACATCGGTCATTACTTGCAAGCGGGGCGCCATATGCGGACGATGCGGAGTTGGTTCCGGGACACCACCGGCGGCCTACCGACCACCTTCTGGTACCTGTGGTCAGGGACCCTGATCAACCGACTCGGCTCGTTCGTCCTCGTCTTCCTCGCCATCTACCTGACCCAGGAACGCGGCTTCTCCGCCTCCCAGGCGGGCCTGGTGATCGGCCTCTGGGGCGTCGGTGGGGCGTTCGGCACGACCGCCGGCGGCACCCTCGCCGACCGGTGGGGCCGGCGACCGACGCTGCTCACCGCACACGTGGGCGCCGCCGCCATGATGCTCGCGCTCGGGCTGGCCCGGGACCTCTGGGCTGTGGCGCTGGGCGCTCTGCTGCTTGGCATGTTCGCCGAGGCGGCCCGGCCCGCGTTCGGCGCGATGATGATCGACGTGGTGCCGGCGAAGGACCGACTACGCGCGTTCTCGCTCAACTACTGGGCCATCAACCTGGGCTTCGCCTGCGCCGCTATCCTCGCCGGTCTCGCCGCGCAGGCGGACTACCTGCTGCTGTTCGTGGTCGACGCCGGCACCATGCTGGTCACCGCGCTGATCATCTTCGTCAAGGTGCCGGAGACCCGGCAGTCCGGCGCGTCCACCGCCACCGCTTCAAAGGTCTCGCGCGGCGCCCTGCGCACGATCCTCACCGACCGGGTCTACCTCGGCTTCGTGGCACTCAACCTGTTCGCCGCGCTGGTCTTCCTCCAGCACATCTCGATGCTGCCGATCGCGATGGGCGACGACGGGCTGAGCCCCGCCACCTACGGCTCGGTCATCGCGCTCAACGGCATCCTCATCGTGGTCGGCCAACTCTTCGTACCCCGTCTGATCCGGGGTCGGAGCCGCTCACACGTGCTCGCGCTGGCCTCCGTGGTGATGGGCGTCGGGTTCGGGCTGACCGCGTTCGCCGGCACCGCCTGGCTCTACGGGTTGACAGTGCTGATCTGGACGGTGGGCGAGATGCTGAACTCGCCGTCCAACTCCACGCTCATCGCCGAGCTGTCCCCGGCCGAGCTGCGCGGTCGCTACCAGGGCGTGTTCTCCCTCTCCTGGCAGATCGCCGGAGCCAGCGCGCCGATCCTCGGTGGCCTGGTGCGCGAGCACGTCGGCAACGACGCGCTCTGGTACGGCTGCGCCGCGCTGGGCGCCCTGACCGCTGTGGCCCACCTGGTGTCCGGGCCGGCCCGGGAGCGGCGCGCCACCGAGCTACGTCGCTCCGGCGAAGCGTTGGCGCCGGTCACCGCCGAAAGGGGAACCCAGCCCGCCGAGGCCGTCGCCTGACGACACGCCCGAAGATCAGACCTGGACTGGCGCGACGCGGCTCGAGTTTTCTACCGTGCAGAGGAAACGGTTAAGAAACTGAACTATCGGGAGGACGGTTGCACGCCGTGCGGCGCTGGTGGCACGACACCGCGGGCGGGCTCCCCGCCACCTTCTGGTACCTCTGGGTCGGCCTACTGATCAACCGGGCCGGCGCCTTCGCCATGCTGTTCCTCTCGCTCTACCTCACCGACGTACGCGAGGCGAGTGTCGGGCTCGCCGGCACCGTCGTCGGCCTGTACGGGGCCGGCGGCGCGGCAGGTGTGCTGCTCGGCGGGGTGCTGGCCGACCGATGGGGCCGACGGGCGACTCTGCTCGCCGCGCACCTGACGACTGCCGCACTGATGGTGGCGCTCGCCTTCAGCCAGTCCCTCCTCCTCATCGCGGTGCTCGCCGCGCTGGTCGGCGTGGTCCACTCGATGCCCAGTCCGGCATTCGTCGCGGCGATCGTCGACGTGGTGCCCGCCGAACGCCGCTCGCGCGCGTTCAACCTCCAGTTCTGGGCGTTCAACCTGGGCATGGCTGTCGCCTCGTTGCTCGCCGGGGTGCTGGCCGAGGCGAGCTTCACCGCCCTGTTCCTGGTCGACGCCGCCGCCACGCTGACAGCCGCCGTCGTCATCGGCTGGAAGGTGCCGGAGACCCTGCGCCTGGCCACGTCGCCAGCCGACCAGGCACCCGCCGCCGGTCCGGCACCGAGGTCCCTCCGGACCCGCCGACCAGGACTGCACACCGCCCTCACCGACCGAACCTTCCTGGTCTTCGTCGGGCTCACCTTCGTCCTGGCCGTGCTCACCATGCAGACGTCGACGATCATGCCGCTGGCCATGCGCGCGGACGGCCTGGGCCCATCGGCGTACGGGCTGGTGGTGGCGCTCGGCGGCGCGCTGATCGTGATCGGGCAACTGTTCGTACCCCGGCTGATCGACCGACACCGCAAGGACGTCGTGCTGGCCACCTCCACCGCACTGCTCGCGCTCGGTTTCGGGGTGCTCGCCGTCGCCGACGAGCTGGCCGTCTACCTGGGTGCCGCGGTGGTCTGGACGGTGGGCTCGATGATCGCCGCACCGCCCAACGCACAGATCAACGCCGACCTGGCACCGCCCCAACTACGGGCGCGCTACCAGTCGGTCTTCTACCTGACGTTCCCGGCCGCCGCATTCGTCGCCCCCACCCTCGGCGGGGTGAGCCTCCAACACCTCGGCGACCGGCACTGGCTGATCGTGGGTGGGCTGGGCCTGCTGGCCGCACTCGGGCACCTGCTGGCCGGACCGCCCCGGGAACGGCACGTCACCGCACTGCAGAAAGCCGCGGAGCCACTCACACCCGCAGACCGGATATCGGCGTCGTAATTGCCGCAACAACGCAAAGCGCCCACCACTACCCGAAGGTTGTGGTGGGCACCCGCCGGTGGGGCCGGCGGCGGCGGGCAACACTCACCCCCGTAAGCATCGCCCGCTCACGCCGCCGGTCCAAACAGGTGGTCACCGTCCCCCAACGGCTAATCCACCCGTCCCCTCGCGTCTCGCCTGGTGCACGGATCTGATCGATCCGCCGCTCCCCCGAACGTTTCCAAGCGTGACGCGGCGCAATAAAGCTAGTTCGCCCGGATTCTGGATTCAACCCAGAACGGCTGTCTCGCCCGTCACAACTGACGAGTATCCGCTGCTCCGGCCTCGGTCATTGGCAACAGCCGCGTACCCGCCGGCCATTCCCGCAAACACCTCAACCGTCTTCCCGATCGGGTGACTCGGTCCGGAAGAAGTTGCTCGGCCGACCGTCCCGCAACTGTTCCTGATAAATCAGGTTCAGCCGCCGCAGGTCGAAGGTGTAGAACCACTCATCCCAGGTGATCTCACGGATTCGGCCGCTTTCCCGGTATCCGGGGATGTTGAAGGTCAACACACCCGCCCGACCATCCCGCTCGGTGCCGGCGATGGTCGCCGGCTTGGCGCCCCGATCCCGGGCCCACCGCTGGATCACCTCGTGATTCGCGGTGATCAGGCTCCGCCCGGGCCGCTCCGGCCGATCCATCGTCGACGAGATCACCTGCGAGCTTCGGACCGACCGCCCGGTTCCCCGTCCGGTCCGGATCCCGCCGGCCGCCGCCGAAGGAGGCGCGGTGCGCTTGGCAGGTGCCGCACGCTTCGCCGCCGGCCGCGCCGACGCCTTCTTGGCCGGTGCCTTCTTGGCCGCCACCTTCCGCGCGGAGGCCGCCTTCCGCGCCGACGCGGTACGGGCCGTCGCTGTCTTGCGCGCGGCGGTCGACTTGCTCGCCGCTGTCGTCTTCTTCGCGGGAGCCGCCTTGCGCGCGCCCGTGGTCGCCCGCACCGACGTCGTCCTCGTCGCGGCGGTGGCCCTCTTCGCAGCGGTCGTCTTCTTCGCAGCGGTCGTCTTCTTGGCCGCTGTCGTTCTCTTCGCGGCGGTCGTCTTCTTCGCGGCGGCCCGCTTCGCGGGAGCGCTCTTGTTCGCCGGCGCGGCCTTCGCGCGACCAGGTGCCGCCCTCGCCGCCGACTTCTTCGTCGCGGCGGCCCGACCGGCCGACGCCCTGGTGCCGGTGGCCCGACCAGCCGGTCCGGTGCTACGCCGACCCGCGCCAGAGGGACCGGACCGCAGCGAGCGGACCAACTGTTTCACCAGCTCGGGCTTGCGCAGCGCGGAGATCCCGGAGACCCCTCGTTTGCGCAGTTGCCCGCGGATGTCGTCCACCCGCATCCGGGAGATCTCCGACTCGGAGACTCCCGGGGTACCCGGCGTCTGGTTGCCGGCCTGCCGTTTGGTAGTGGTCGCAGTCCCGCCGCGACCTGAGCTGTTCCGCTGAGCCATGGGACGCTCCGCTCCTCGACACTCCGTCCTCGGCGCGCGGGGGTCCCTTGCCGCACCGCGCGGTGCGGCATACCCGTCAGGAGCAGTCCGAACCTCTGCCGGGTCAGGCCGGGTCTGGGCCGGCGCCGGAGGGCTCGAAGAGATGCGCGAACGCGGCCAGGTTGGCGGTCGACTCGCCGCGCTTGACCCGCCACTCGTACTCGCGCCGGATCGAGCTGCCGAAGCCGATTTCCAGCATCGTGTCGAACGACTCGTCGGCGTACGTGAGCACCGACCCGAGCAGCCGGTCCAACTCGTCGGCGTCCACGCCGGCCGGGTTGACCCGCCCGGTCAGGTAGACGTCGCCGACGGCGTCGGTGGAGAAGGAGACGCCGTACATCCGCGCGTTGCGCTGCAACAGCCAGGCCCACAACTCCTCGCGCCGCTCGTCGGGCTGGCGCATCACGAACGCCTCGATCCGCAGCGCGTGCTCGCCGACGATCAGGTTGCAGACCGTCTTGAGCTTGTGGGTGCCCGGCAGGGTCACCGCGTACGAGTCGGGGCCGGTCGACTCCCAGGCCAGGTCCCGCTCGGCGCAGACCGACTCGATCAGGGTCGCAAGATCGCTCTTCGGGCTCACCGGACCCACTCTACGACCGACCTGGCCGGCGCACCTGTCGACGACCGACGCCCCGGGTCACCAGGAGCAGGAGAGCGCGGGATCACACGCCAGGTCAGCCGCGAGCCGAGCGCGGTGCGCGGCGATGGCCTCGCCGTACACACCGAGCAGACCGGCGACCGTGCGGTCCCAGGAGAAGTGGCGGGCGTGCTGCTCGGCGCCGTGAGCCAGTGTCGCCCGGCGAGCCCGGTCCGGCAGCAGGTGGCCCAGCGCACGGGCCCAGTCGACCGGGTCGTGGCCGTCGATGAGTACGCCGCTGACCTGATCCCGCACGGCGGTGACCAGTCCTCCGACGGCGGCGGCCAGCACCGGCGTACCGCAGGCCTGCGCCTCCAGGGCGACCAGCCCGAACGATTCGTTGTGCGACGGCACCGCGACCAGGTCGGCCGCCCGGTACAGCGCCGGCAGGTCGTCCCCGGTGAGCGGTGGCAGGAACCGCACCCCGTCGGTGACCCCGAGCGTGGCGGCCAGCTCGATCAGCGCTGTCGGCCGGTCCAGCCCACTGCCGCTGGGACCACCGCAGATGACCACCGTCACCTGCTCGGCGAGTGCCGGGTCGCGCTCACGCAGGGCGGCAACCGCACGGATCAACACGTCGGGGGCCTTGAGCGGCTGGATCCGACCGACGAAGGCGACGACGTACCCGTCGGTCGGCAGCCCGAGCCGGCGGCGAGCCTCGCGGGCAGCCGCGGACCGGTCGCCCGGCGCGGGGCGGAACCGGTCCAGGTCGACTCCCGGTTGTACGACGGACACCCGGGTCGGGTCGGCGTCGTAGCGGGCGAGGAGGTCGCTGGCCTCGACCCGGGTGTTGGCGACCAGCCGGTCCGCCTCCGCGACGACCTGCTCCTCGCCGATGACGCGGGCCTTCGGCTCCGGCCGGTCACCGGCCGCGAGCTGAGCGTTCTTGACCTTCGCGAGGGTGTGCGCGGTGTGCACCAGCGGCACCCCCCACCGCTCCTTGGCCAGCCAGCCGACCTGGCCGGAGAGCCAGTAGTGGGAGTGGATCAGGTCGTAGTGCCCGGGCGGGCGCGACGCCTCGGCGCGCAGCACCCCGGCGGTGAAGGCGCAGAGCTGCCCGGGTAGCTCCTCCTTGGTGAGGCCCTCCAGCGGGCCGGAGGTGATGTGCCGGACCTGCACGCCGGGTGCCATCTCGACCACCGGGGGAAGGTCACCGGAGGTGGCCCGGGTGAAGATCTCCACCTCGACGTTGGCCTCGGCGAGTCGCCGGGCGACTTCGAGGATGTAGACGTTCATCCCACCGGCGTCGCCCGTGCCGGGCTGGTGCAGGGGGGAGGTGTGCACCGAGAGGGTGGCGATGCGGTGGGGCCGGGGCCACGGTCGGGCACCTCGTTGCCGCCCGACGCCGGTGTGCATTTCCGCCACATCCGCTCCTTCTTCACGGTTGATGCCGTCTCGCACGACCGGCGCTTCTCGGTCAACCTTTACGCCGGATGTCATCTTCCCCATCGGGCATCGGAAATTCCCCAGCGCGGCCCCCACGCGTGACGGACCTCATCACCGGACGCCGTCGATGGCTGCCCCGCGCCCGGTCTGGGCGGGTCGTGTAGCCGGGGGGACAATGCCGCTATGACCTCTGTCGCCATCGTCACCGGAGCGTCCAGCGGAATCGGCGCGGCCACCGCCCGCCGGCTCGCCGCCGAGGGCTTCCACGTGCTCGCCGCCGCCCGCCGAGCCGATCGGCTCGCCGACCTCGTCGCCGAGATCACCGCCTCCGGCGGGCAGGCCACGGCAGTGACCTGCGACATCACCTCGGACGAGTCGGTGGCCGCGCTGGCCGAGACCGCCGCCCAGGCACCCGGGCCGGTCACCCTGCTGGTCAACAACGCTGGCGGGGCGCGCGGACTGGACCCGGTGGAGTCCGGCTCGGTCGCCGACTGGCAGTGGATGTACGACGTCAACGTGCTCGGCACGCTGCGGGTCACCCAGGCGCTGCTGCCGGCGCTGGAGGCGTCCGGCTCGGGCACCATCGTGGTGGTCTCCTCCACCGCCGGCCTGACCGTCTACGAGGGCGGGGGTGGCTACACGGCGGCGAAGCACGCGCAGACCGCCATCGCCGGCACGCTCCGCCTGGAGTTGTGCGGCCGGCCGCTGCGGGTGATCGAAATCGACCCGGGCATGGTGAAGACCGAAGAGTTCGGGTTGGTCCGCTTCGAGGGCGACGCGGAGCGGGCAGCGGCCGTCTACGCCGGGGTGCCGAGGCCGCTGCTCGCCGAGGACGTCGCCGACTGCATCGCCTGGTGCGCGACCCGCCCGGAGCACGTGAACATCGACCGGCTGGTGGTCCGGCCGCGGGCGCAGGCCGCCCAGCACAAGGTGCACCGGGTCTCCTGACTCGGGACCCGGGCGCATGAGCGGGGCTCCACGACGCCGACCCCTGGGGGTGGTCACCCGGGGCACGACCAACCCGAACCGGCTGCGTCGGGTGGACAACTGGATCGTCGCCACCTGCGCCGACCGACTGCGGGAGGCGAACGATCCGCTGGTGGTCGACCTCGGCTACGGCGCCACTCCGGTCACCGCCGTGGAACTGCGCGCCCGGTTGGCGGCCGGGGTCCGTCCGGACGTACGGCTGGTCGGGTTGGAGATCGATCCGGCCCGGGTGGCCGCGGCGGCCCCGGCCGCCGACCCACCTGGCCTGACGTTCGCCCGGGGTGGGTTCGAGTTGGCCGGGCTCCGGCCCGTGCTGGTCCGCGCGTTCAACGTGCTGCGGCAGTACGAGGAGAGCGAGGTGCCGCACGCCTGGCGGACGATGACCGGCGCGCTCGCCCCGGGTGGCGCGCTCGTCGAGGGCACGTGCGATGAGTTGGGCCGGCTCGCCAGTTGGCTGCTGATCGACGCCGACGGCCCTCGGACGCTGACCCTCGCCGCGAAGCTCACCACGCTGGGCAGCCCGGCAGAGCTGGCCGAGCGGCTACCGAAGGCGCTGATCCACCGCAACGTGCCGGGCGAGCCGGTGCACGACCTGATCCGCGCCCTGGACGACGCCTGGCAGGCCGCCGCCCCGTACGCCACCTTCGGCCCCCGCCAACGCTGGTTGAGAGCGGTGGGACACCTCCGAGAGAAGGGCTGGCCGGTCCTGGACGGCCCGGCCCGCTGGCGTCAGGGCGAGCTCACCCTCCCCTGGGCGTCAGTGGCCCCCACCTGACGCGTTGATCATGAAGTTATCGTCCCGACACGCCGATCCGGACGACGATAACTTCATGATCGACGAGGGCTTAGAGGGTGCAGTTGACCAGGACGGGCTCGGGGTGGAGGGTCACGCCGAAGCGGGCGTGCACCTCGTCGCGGATGTCGCGGGCCAGGGCCAGCAGGTCGGCGGTTTGGGCGGTGCCGCTGCGGTTGGTGAGGGCGAGGGTGTGCTTGCTGGAGATGGCCGTGCCGCCCGGCCCGGGGTGCCCCTTGGTGAAGCCGGCCTTGTCGATCAGCCAGGCCGCGCTGACCTTGACCATGCCGTCGGCCCCGGGCCAGGCGGGCGGGTCGCCCAGGTCGGCGGCGCGTTCCCGGAGCAGCTCGTACGTCGCACCGTCGAGCACCGGGTTGGTGAAGAAGGAGCCGACCGAGCGGGTGTCCGGGTCGTTGGCATCGAGCACCATCCCCTTGCCGGCCCGCAGTCGCAGCACCGCCGCTCGGGCGTCCGCCAGCGGCACCTGGTCGCCGACCTCGACACCGAGGGCCCTGGCCAGCTCGGCGTAGCGCACCGGCCCGGAGAGCGGAGACCGGGTGAGCTGGAAGTCGACGGAGAGCACCACCCAGCGGTCCCCGTACTTGAAGATGCTGCCCCGGTAGGCGAACCCGCATTCGGCGGCGGGGATGATCCGGCGGGTGCCGTCGACCCGGTCGTACACCTCGACGCCGGTGATCGTCTCGGCGACCTCCTGGCCGTACGCGCCGACGTTCTGGATCGGGGTCGCGCCGGTCGAGCCGGGGATGCCGGAGAGGCATTCCAGGCCAGCCCAGCCGTTGGCGACGGTGGCGGCCACCAGGTCGTCCCACGGTTCGCCGGCGTCGACGCGTACGGTGACCGATTCGACGTCCTCCGCGACGACCTGGAGGCCTCGGGAGCGCACCAGGACGACGGTGCCGGGGAAGCCGGCATCGCCGATGACCACGTTGCTGCCACCGGCCAGGATCAGGACCGGCTCGTCCGCGGCGCGGACCGCCCGGATGATCTCGTCGGCGCTGCCGGCGGCCACGATCCGCGCGGGCGTCCCACCCGTCCCTAGGGTCGTGTAGCTGGCCAGTGGACCAGGGATGGCACGATCGGCTGCGGTTGTCGGCTGGGCGGAGGCGTCTGGCACGCCCTTCACCTTAGGCTGACTGATAGCCGTGGCACCCACTGGTCGCCCGGCACCCCCGGGAGGATGGCGATGAGCAGACTGCAGGGCAGCAAGGATTTTTGGATCGGGGCGCTCCGGGCGGAGGGTCCGGCTTTCGCGGCGGCGGTCGCCGAGGCGCCGCCGGAGACACCGGTGCTGTCCTGTCCGGGCTGGACGGTCAACGACGTCACACTGCACCTCGCCGGCATCTACCAGTGGGTTTCGTCGTTCGTCGGCTCCGGCTCGACCACCCAGCCGGCCCGCCGGGTCCCCCTTGAGGCGGAGCCGGGCGTGAGCCCTCTCCAGGTGTGGCAGCAGGGGTACGACCGGCTGCTGACCGTGTTCGATGGCCTGGACCCGGAGGCGCCGGCGTGGAACTGGGCGCCGCAGCCGAAGAAGGCCGGCTTCTGGCCGCGTCGGATGGCGCACGAGACCGCTGTGCACCGGTGGGACGCCCAGCTCGCGATCGGGGCGGGTGACCCGGTCGAGGCGAAGCTCGCGGCCGACGGGGTGAGCGAGGTGCTGGACACCTGGCTGCCGGCCGGCCGGCGGCAGGTGCCGGGTGACTGGCACGGCGTGGTGCAGCTCTCCGCTACCGACGCCGCTCAGGACTGGTATCTGCGGCTCCGTGGCGAGGGGGTGGCGCTGCTCGACACGGCGACCATCTTCGACCACGACGACCATCACGCCCGCGCCCAGGTCAGCGGCACCGCCAGCGACCTGTTGCTGGCTCTCTGGGGTCGGGTGAGCTTCGAGACGCTGGACGTGGCCGGCGATCCCAACCTGCTGAACGGTCTGCGTACCGGCTGATCGGTTCCACCGCTCCGCGAGGGCGTCACCCATCGACGGGTGATGCCCTCGCGTACGTCGTGGGTCACGTCGGGATATCAAAGAGAGCGCTCTCTTGACAGCGGGTGGAGCGCCCACCACCCTGTCGTGAGAGCGCTCTCTTGCCTATCGATCACCACCGACCACCTTGAGAGAGGTCGAAACCCATGGCTGTCTTCCCGCGCCGCCGCCTCGCCGCGGTGGCCCTCGCCGCGACCACCGCCCTGCTCGTCACCGCCGGCTGCGGCGGCGGCGACGAAGAGGGCGGGGACGGTCCGGTCACCCTCACCGTCGACGTCTTCGGCCAGTTCGGCTACGAGCAGCTCTACAAGGACTACATGGCCGCGAACCCCGACGTGAAGATCGTCGAGCGCGGCACCGGCACCAACCTCGACGAGTACTCCCCGAAGCTGACCCAGTGGCTCGCCGCCGGCCGGGGCGCGGGCGACATCGTGGCCATCGAGGAGGGGCTGATGGTCGAGTACAAGGCGAACCCCGGCAACTTCGTCAACCTGCTGGACCACGGCGCCGCCGACCTCAAGGGCAACTTCCTCGAATGGAAGTGGAACGCCGGGCTGACCGCCGACGGCAAGCAGCTCATCGGCCTCGGCACCGACGTCGGTGGCATCGCCATCTGCTACCGCAAGGACCTCTTCTCCAAGGCCGGCCTGCCCACCGAGCGGGACGCCGTCTCCCAGCTCTGGCCGACCTGGCAGGACTACATCGCCACCGGCGAGAAGTTCGTCGCGGCCAAGACCGGCGCGTCCTTCCTCGACGCGGCCACCAACACCTTCAACACCATCCTGCTCCAGACCGCCGGCAACACCACCGGCTACAGCTACTACGACACCAGCGGCAACCTCGTCGTCGACAGCAACCCGGCGGTACGGCAGGCGTGGGACACCACTATGGACATCGTCGACTCGGGCCTCTCCGGCAAGTACGGCTCGTGGTCCGAGGAGTGGGTCTCCGCGTTCAAGCAGTCGAAGTTCGCCACCATCGCCTGCCCCGCCTGGATGACCGGGGTGATCGAGGGCAACGCCGGCCCGGCCGCCCAGGGCAAGTGGGACATCGCCCGGGTGCCCGGCAACGGCGGCAACTGGGGTGGGTCGCACCTCGCCGTACCCAAGCAGAGCAAGCACCAGGCCGAGGCGATCGAGCTGGCGAAGTTCCTGACCAGCGCCAAGGGCCAGATCGGGGCGTTCAAGGAGAAGGGCCCGCTGCCCTCCTCGCCGCAGGCGCTGGACGACCCGGCGATCGCCGGCGCGACCAACGCGTACTTCTCCGGGGCACCGGTCGGCACCATCTTCGGCACCGGCGCGAAGAGCCTCAAGCCGGTCTACATGGGCCCGAAGAACCAGGCCGTCCGCACCGAGGTGGAGAACGCCGTACGGACCGTGGAACTGGGCCAGCGCAACCCGGGGCAGGGCTGGACCGACGCGGTGACCAACGCGAAGAAGGCCGCCGCCAAGTAGCCCAACCCAGCGTGCGGGCGGGCTCCGGTGAC
>NZ_JBSFBM010000158.1:0-15140 GCF_053592955.1 Micromonospora sp. NPDC002411
GGTGCGCGGCGCTCGGCCGGTCGGCCGGGTTGGCGGCCAGGCAGGCGACGGTCAGGTCGGCGATGTCGGCGGGCAGGCCGGGCACCCGCAGCGGCGGCACCGGAGTGCCGCGCCGGTGCACCTCCAGGGCGTCCTCCCAGCTCTGCACGGGCAGGGGGGCCTGGCCGGTGAGGGTGCGGTAGAGCAGCGCGCCGAGGGCGTACACGTCGCTGGCCGGGTCGGGCGGGCCAGCTCTCAACCGCTCCGGGGCGAAGTAGGCGGGTGTGCCCATCAGCGGTTCGCCGGACTGGCCGTCGAGGCCGCCGAGGGCGGCGATGCCGAAGTCGAGCACCTTGGCCCCGGTGTCGGTGAGCATGACGTTGCCGGGCTTGACGTCACGGTGCACGACGCCGATGCGGTGCGCGGCAGCCAGCGCGGCGGCGATCTGCCCGGCCACCCGCACCGCCTCCGGCCAGGGCATCGGGCCGTTGCGCAGCCGGTCGGCCAGGTTGTGGCCCTCGACAAGTTCCATCACCAGGTACGGCACCACCGCCCCGCTGGCCAGGGTCGCCTCGGCGTAGTCGTACACCTGGGTGACGTGCGGGTGGGTCAGCCGGGCGGCCGCGCGGGCCTCGCGCTGGATGGTGGCCCGCAGTTGCGGGTCGGTGGCGAACTGCCCGGCGAGGACCTTGATCGCGACCGGTCGGCCGAGCACGTCGTCGTCGGCACGCCACACCTCGGACATGCCGCCGAGACCGATCCGCTCGTGCAGAACGTAGCGGTCGTGGAGACGGAGAGTGGACGTGAAAGGCGACATGGCTTCACCAGTCTGCCTGGCCGAGCCCTTCTCGACCACCCTCCGTGCCCGAGCCCACACTGTTCGTCCCGTGCGTGCCCGAATGAGTGCGAAGGGGTCAGGAGCAGCGCGGGGTGGCAGGCAGCGGTCGCGGCTGGATGCGGTCGGCGAGCCGACGCAGGGCGACGGCGGCGGCCCGCCGAGTCGGGTCGAGCGGAGCCCGGCGGACCCGTTCGAGCTGGACCGGGGCGTCCGGTCGGGCCGAGTTGACATGCCTGTTCATCGCGTCGAGGGCGGTGATGTATCCGGTGGGAAGTTCCATGGTCAACTCCTCGGGACAGGTCCGGTGGAGTCCCGGACGACGAGTGCGGTGGGCAACAAAACATGACCGTCCGCCGCATTCGCGGGCGGGTCGAGGAGCAGTTCGGCGGCGATGCGGCCCTTCTCCTCGGCTGGCTGCCGGACGGTGGTGAGGCCAGCCGCGGCGGCCTCGGGAACGTCGTCGAAACCGGTTACCGAGACGGGTGGACGGTCACTGGTCGGCCAGGCGGCCAGGGCGTCCAGCACACCGAGTGCGAGGACGTCGGAGCCGGCCAGCACGGCGGTCGGGGGGTCGGGTTGGTCGAACAGTCCGGCGACGGCTGCGGCGGCGGCGTGGCGACTGTTGCCCGGAGCGTTGACCAGGGTCAGCTCGGCCCAGTCGACGCCGACCTCGGCGAACGCGTCGGCGAAACCGCTGAGCCGGCCCCGGGTGGTGGGGTGCGGAACCTGCTCCACCCCGGCCACTGTGAGCGGGCCGGCCGGGGCGTCCGGCAGCACGGAGTCGGCGAGCAACGCCACGCGGCGGTGACCGAGGCCCGCCACGTGTGCGGCGGCGCTGTACGCGGCGGCCCGTTCGTCGATACCGACGTACCGCTCGTCGGGGCTGGCGTCGTCGCGGGGGGCAGTGCTGACGAACGGCAGGCCCCGCGCCCGGATCACGTCCAGCGCCCATTCCTCGTCGGCGACGCAGTAGACACAGAAACCGTCCACGGCCGCGTTCTCGACCGCCCGCCGGGCGTCGGTGACCGCCGTGGGCAGCGGCACCAGCAACATGCTGGTGCTGTGCCGCTCGGCCGCCTCGCCGACCCCGGCGAGGAAGCGGACGGCGAACGGGTCGGTGAAGGCGTACGACAGTTGCGAGGTGAACAGGACGCCGATCGACCCGACGAAGCCGCGGCGCAGGGAACGCGCGGTCGGGTTGGGACCGGGGTAGCCGAGTTGGCGTGCGGCGTCCAGGATTCGCCCGCGCAGGCTGGTGGAGAGCTGGTCGGGGCGACTGTAGGCGTTGGACACGGTGCTGCGGGAGACGCCGACGGCGTCGGCCACGGCTTGCAGTGTTGGCTTCACCGGCACCCCTCTGTATCGATCCAGTCTGTATCGATACAGAGACTAGCCCGACCAGTTGGCGTCGGTCAATACCATGCGTTCGGTGTCGTCCGCGCCGCGATCAGGCCGGGTAGAGGTCGTCCAACATACGGCCGAGGATGTCCGGGGTACGCTCCGGCGGCTCGGCCTCGACGCAGAGCCGCTCCATGGCCACCGCGTAGTAATCCAGGTCGTCACGCTTGTCGAGGTAGAGGGCGCTGGTGAGCTGCTCGATGTAGACGATGTCGGGCAACTCCTGGTCACCGAAGCGCAGGATGGTGAAGGCACCCCCGGCGGCGGCGTGGCCGCCGGCGGCGAACGGGATGACCTGGAGCCGGATGTTGGGCGACTTGGTCGCCTCGATGAGTGCGGTGAGCTGGCCGCGCATGACGGCGGGGCCGCCGATCGGGCGCCGCAGGGCCGCCTCGTCCACCACGGCCCAGAGCTGCGGCGGATTTTCCCGGTGGAGCAACTGCTGCCGCTGCATGCGCAGGGCGACTCGTCGGTCGATCTCGGCCGGACCGGCCGCGCCGTGCCCGAGCAGCACGACCGCCCGGGCATAGTCCCCGGTCTGCAACAGGCCGGGCACGAACTGCACCTCGTAGCTACGGATCAATGCGGCAGCGGCCTCCAGGCCCAGGTACGACTGGAACCAGGTCGGCAACACGTCGCCGTAGCGGTGCCACCATCCGGGGCTGTTGGCGTCCCGGGCGAGTTTCAGCAGCGCCTCGCGCTCGTGCTCCTCGGTGACCCCGTAGAGGGTCAACAGGTCGGAGACGTCGCGCTCCTTGAAGCCGACCCGACCCAGCTCCATCCGGCTGATCTTCGACTCGGAGGAACGGATCTCCCAGCCGGCACCCTCCCGGGTCACCCCACTGGTTTCCCGCAGCCGACGCAACTGGGCACCGAGCAGCATGCGCAGCACGGTCGGCCCGGTTGTCGGGCCACCCTCGGCGGGAACCATCGTCACGTGCGGACCTCCGGACACCGACCCACGCGGCCGGGTACCTGGCCCGGCCGACGTGTAAGCATGCCATGGACCGACAGTGAGGTGAACTCCTCCGCGCCGGTGATTCAGTCCCGTCGCCGGGACGACCCCACCCGGGACGGTCAGTTGATCAGATGGTCGAAATCCCCGTCCCGCGCGCCAAGAACGAAGGCGGCGATTTCGTCCACTGTGTAGATCAGCGCCGGCCCCTCCGGGTGCCGCGAGTTGCGAACCGCGATGCCCGCTCCCCCGGGCAGTTCGGCGAGTTCGACGCAGTTGCCGCTGGGGTTGCTACGGCGGCTCTTCTGCCAGCTCAGTGGGGGCAACTGATGGATCGGTACGCCATTGGGTGGCTGCTGCATGGAGGCGTCTTTCTGCTCACGAGCCCGCCGGTGGCCGTGGGAGGAGCGGTGACGGCGAGGGGGTGCGGTATCGACATCGGACGGTTCTGCACGTGCATCTGCTATTGCATATGCACCGGACGGCGAGCATGATAACGCACATGATCGGTGTGCATCCGTTCACGTTGAGTTACCCCGCAGGGGCACTCAGCAGGTAAAACTGGCCCGACGCGGCGCACCGCGTCGACCGAAGGGGTAAGGCGGTCGCGGCGATGGGAGGGTTCGTGCCGGATCCGATGAGTGTCGCCTCCGGCATCTGCGCGGCCGGCGCGCTTCTCTCCTCCTGGCAACTACGCCGCCGGGCGGTCCGCGCCGAGGCCGAGATCGAGCACCTCCAGGCCGAGCTCGCCGCCGAACGCCACGCCGCCAGCCACGACCCCCTCACCGGGCTGCCCAACCGACGTGCCTTCTACCGCCTGGCTGCCGCCCTGCTCACCGACGCGGCCGGCCAGCCGTTGATCGCCGTGGTGCTGGATCTCGACGACTTCAAGCAGATCAACGACCGCTACGGGCACGCCGCCGGTGACCAGGTGCTGATCAGTGTGGCCGAACGGCTCGCCGGCTTCGCCGGGGACAATCTCGTCGCCCGCCTCGGCGGGGACGAGTTCGCCGGGTTGCTCGCCAGCCCGACCGTCGACCGGCGTTGGATCGAGTACTCCACCCGCCGTCTCGCCGAGACCGTCGCCGCGCCGATCCGACTGAGTGGGTGCAGCGTCCGGGTCACCGCCTCCGTCGGGCTCGCCCCGGTGACCGGCCCGGCCCAGCTCACCGAAGCGCTCAGCCGCGCCGACGCCGCCATGTACCAGGCGAAGAGCCTCGGCGGCGCCCGCTCACCCCGGCAACTGGTTGACAGCGCCGAGCGCTGACGGGTCACCCGACGGGCGCACCGAACCACGTGGGCAACCGGCCGAGCAGGTCCGTCTGATCGTCGCCCACCCACGCCACGTGGCCGTCCGGCCGCAGCAGCACGGCGGGCACCTCCAGCTCGTCGCTGACGTCGACGACGTGGTCGACCCGGTCCGCCCACCCGTCGACGGAAAGCCGGCCGGTCTGGTCGAGCAGCAGACCTCGACCACCACGCATCAGCTCGTAGAGACGACTGTTGTGCTTCAGTCGTACGTCGCGCAGGTGCCGGCCGAGCAGCTCGTGGCCCGCACCGAAGTCGTACCGGACCCCGATCGCGGTGATCTTCTCGATCAGGAACCGGTTGACCTCCTCGAAGTCCAGCAGCTCCGACAACAGGTGACGCACCGCCCGGGGCCCCGGCTCCGGCGACAGCAACAGCATCTGCGCACGGGTGTTGGTCAGCACGTCGGCCGCCACCGGATGCCGCTCGGCGTGGTAGCTGTCCAGCAGCCCTTCCGGCGCCCAGCCGTTCACCGCGGCGGCCAGTTTCCAGCCGAGGTTGAACGCGTCCTGGATGCCCAGGTTGAGCCCCTGCCCACCGGTCGGTGGGTGGATGTGCGCCGCGTCGCCGGCCAGGAACACGCGGCCGGTCCGGTAGCGCTCGGCCAGCCGGGTGGCGTCGCCGAAGCGGGACAGCCAGCGCGGTGAGTGGACGCCGAAGTCGGTGCCCGCGTACACCCGGAGTTGCTCTTTGAACTCCTCGATGGTCGGCGGGACGGACCGGTCCTCGGCCACCCCCTCGGCGGGGACGAGGACGCGGTACACCCCGTCGCCGAGCGGTCCGAGACCGAAGCGCAGGTGGGTCTTGCGGACCTCGGCCACCACGTCGGCCACCGTCTGCGGCGCTACGCCCACCTCCATCTCGCCAAGCAGCGACTCGACCTGGCTGGGTTCACCGGGGAAGCCGACGCCGAGCAGTTTGCGTACGGTGCTGCGACCGCCGTCGCAGCCGACGAGGTAACGCGAGCGCACCCGCGTGCCGTCGGCGAGTTCCACTGTCACCCCGTGCTCGTCCTGGCTGACACCGACCAGTTCGCAGCCCCGCCGGATCTCGACGCCGACCTCGCTGGCGTGCTCGGCCAGCAGCCGGTCGGTGGTGGTCTGTGGAATGCCGAGGACGTACCCGTGCGCGGTGTCCAGCCCGCCCGGCGACGGTTTGGGGATGGCGGCGAAGAAGCCACCCACCGGGTGCTGCTGGCCGAGCGCGAGGAACCGCTCCAGCAGACCGCGCTGGTCCATCACCTCGATGCTGCGCGCGTGCAGGCCGAGCGAGCGGACGAACGGGGTCGGCTCGCTGTCCTTCTCCACCACGAGCACCTGCACGCCGTGCAGCCGCAGCTCGGCGGCCAGCATCAGGCCGGTCGGTCCACCGCCGGCAATGATCACATCGATCATGAAATCCCCCGATTTTCCCAGTTTTGGGCTTCGGCAGGAGATTCTGCAGCACACCCCGGGTCTTGCGGCAAGACCCGGGGTGCGATATATGTTGGAGGTGGCAAGGAGTGCGTGACCTCCTTGTCTTTCTTCTTTTTCAGCCCCGGACGGACGCGGTCCCCGCTCAGCTCCGCCGGTCGAGGTCGCGCAACGCCACGTCGGCGAGAGTGACCAGACCGACCTCGGACACCAACCCCCGCACGATCCGCGCCGCCCGATCACGGTCGGTTGCCTCGGCGTCCGGATCCAACGCCTGTCGGGTCCAGTCGCTGAGGTCGTCCAGCGCGCGGACCGCGAGGAACCAGGCGAGACGGGCCCTGTCGATGTCGACCGGGCCGTAGCCGTCGAGGGTGGCCGCCTGCTGTGAGGCGCTGACCGGGGCGAACGCGAGCACCCCGCCGACGACGAACATCAGGTCACACTCGGGCGGCGCGAGCACCGCGTCGTCCCAGTCGATCAACCAGACCTGCCCGTCCGCGCCGAGCAGCAGGTTTCCCAGGTGCGGGTCACCGTGGCAGACCACGTCCGGGCCGAGGCCGGCCCGCCGGTCGACGGCGAGACGTTCGACGTCCCTGATCAGAGCATCCACGCGGTCGGCCACCGCGGACCACTCCCGGGCCAGCTCGCCGGCGAGCGGTCCGGCCGGGTCGTCCGGGTCGCGCAGCCGCTCCGCCACCGCGCGGGTCGAGGCCACGATCGACGGGTACGCCGCGCCGCCCGCCGGCAACAGTCGCCGCAACTCCTCGGTCACCGGCACCGCGTGCACGGCGGCCAGCACCTCGCCGTACGCGCGCCAGTGCGCGTCGGTCATCGGGCCGTCGAGGGCCCGCTGGTCGGAGACCCACGGCACCACCGAGAGGCGACACCCGTCGTGGTCGACGGCCAGCCCACCGTCCCTGGTCCGCAGCGGCGCGGCGATCCCCGGCACCCCCTGATCGGCCAGGTACGCCGTGACGACCAGACCGGCGACGGTGCCACCGCCGCTCAGTTTGACCGCGTACCGCCCACCGTCGAGGGTTCTGGCCAACCACAGTCGGGCGTGCTGGTCCGCGCCGTGGGTCACCATCTCCATCGCGGAAATGCTCAGGCCGAAGCCTGCCCGGACCTGCTCTGCCACCCGCCGCGGGACGTCCTCGATCATGCGGTCACCATGCCACCGGCCGGCCAAGCCACCCAGCGCATTAGTCGTGCGGAGGTGTCCCGGGACGGCGTCCGGGTATGGGGAGGCAGCAGTCACCCGACGGCCGAAGGGAATCGACGTGGCGAGCATCCGCGCCCTCGTGCTCAACTGCACCCTCAAGCCGTCACCCGCGCCGTCCAGCGCCGAGCAGCTCGGCCGGGAGGTGCTCGCCGAGTTGGCCGCGCAGGGCGTGGAGGGCGAACTGATCCGGGTCGTCGACCACGACGTGCGCTTCGGGGTGTCCACCGACGAGGGCGACGGCGACGGTTGGCCGGCGATCCGCGCCAAACTGCTGGCGGCCCAGGTGCTCGTCATCGCCACGCCGATCTGGCTCGGCCAGCCATCGAGCGTCTGCAAGATGGTCCTCGAACGGCTCGACGCCGAACTCTCCGAGACCGATGACGAGGGCCGGCTCCTGACCTACGGCAAGGTGGCCGGTGTGGCCGTCGTCGGCAACGAGGACGGCGCGCACCACACGATCGGCGAGGTGCAGCAGGCACTCAACGAGGTCGGGTTCACCCTCGCGGCCGCCGCCGCTACCTACTGGGTCGGCGAGGCACTGCACACTGTGGACTACCGCGACGCCGGTCCGAAGCCGGACACCACCGGCCGCACCACAAAGGCACTGGCGCTCAACAGCGCACACCTCGCCCGACTGCTCACCGAGCAGCCGTACCCGCCGCCGGACGCCCGCAGCGCCGCGGTCGGCCCGAGTCGCGAATCGGCCTGACCGACCCCGCCCGACAGCGATACGGTCAGCGCCAGCCGTACCCGGCGCGTAGCGCCTGCCCGACCCGGTCGAACCGAGGCCGGTCCAGTACGGCGCCCTCGCGGCGGATGCTGTCCTCGCGCATGGTGAGCACCCGGTCCAACCGAACCCAGCTCGGCCGGTTGTCCCGGTCCCACTCGCCCGGCCCGAGCGCGAACCAGTGCCGCTGCCCGTCGCGCTCACTCTGACTGGACAGCATCAGCCCGAACAGCGTCCGGCTGTGCCGCCCGACGACCAGCACCGGCCGGTCCTTGCCCTGCCGGGGGTCGTCCTCGTACGGCACCCACGTCCAGACGATTTCGCCCGGGTCGGCCTGCCCGTCGCGCTCCGGGGCGTACGTCAGCTCCCGACGCTGCAACGCGCTCACCTGACGGCGCCGGGCCACCTGGGCGGGGGCGGGCCCGCTGCGTCGGGGCGACGGGATCACCGCGCCCACCCGGGAGATGCGAGCCGCGACATTCCTCAACAGACCAGCCACGGCGGGCAGCCTACCCGCCGCCCGAGCGGGCGGTGCGACAGACTGACCCGATGAACGAGGTACCCCGCGACCTGCCGATCCTGGAACGACGCGCGGTGCGGGTGGTGGTCACCGACAGCGTCGACCGGGTGTTGCTGTTCCACACCCGCGACCCCGACCATCCCCGGCTGGGCACCTGGTGGGAGCTGCCGGGTGGTGGCATGGATCCCGGGGAGACCTATCGCGACACCGCCGTACGGGAGCTGCGCGAGGAGACCGGCATCGTGGTCGCCGCCGACCAGGTCGGTTCGCCGACCTGGCGTCGGCGGGCTACTTTCCTGCACCGCCAGGTGCGGCACGTGCAGGACGAGGTCGTCGTCACCGTACGGCTGGCGAGCCCCGGCCCCGACGTGGACGAGGCACACCGACTCGACTACGAGCGGGAGGACTACTTCGGCTTCCGCTGGTGGCCGCTGCACGAGGTGGTCGCCAGCACGCAACGGTTCTATCCCGGGCAGCTTCCCCGGCTGATCACCTCCTTCCTCGACGGCGAGGAGATCGACGAGCCGTTCGAGCTGTGGTCGTGAGCCGGGCTGGCGGGCAGAGTAGGGGCATGACGACCGATCTGCACGGGCCACTGTCCGCGTACGCCGCACGGCTGCACGCCACGGTCGGCGACGGGCACCACGTCGCCTCCCCGCTCGGTGCCTGGCTGCTGCTGGCGGTCTGCGCCACGACTGCCGTCGACAACGACCCGGCGGCCGAGGATCTGGCCCGCGCGCTGGGCACCGACCTGGCCGGTGCCGCCGAGGCCGCCCGCGCGCTGCTGGATTCACCGCACCCGCTGGTCAGGTCCGCCACCGCGCTCTGGCAGCGGTCGGGGCGGGGCGAGGTCGGGTCGGGCGGGTGGCGGGCCGCGCTGCCCCGGAGCACCGAGGTCGGCCCGCTGCCCGATCAGGCCGGCCTGGACGCGTGGGCGCGTGCGCACACCGACGGTCTGATCGAGACGTTTCCGTTGAAGGTCGGCCCGGATGTGGCCTTCGCCCTGGCCAGCGCGCTAGCCACCAGGGCGTCCTGGGCGACCCCGTTCGAGGTCGCCGACGCCCGCACGCTCGGTGTCGACAGCCCGTGGGCGAGCCTGCTTCGGCGGGCACTGCGCAGCCCCAGCCACGGCCACCGGTGCGCCATCGTGTCAACCACGCGGGTCGGTGACGTCATCGTGCACGCCGCCCCGGCGCAGACCGCCGACGGCGCAGGGCTGGTGGTCCTCTCGGTGGCCGCCGCGCCGCACGTGCCGTCCACCGAGGTGCTGGCCGTCGCGTACGACCTCAGTGCCGGCGCGGCCGACGGCGCGCAACCTGCCGGCGCCCGCTCGCTGTTCGACGTGCCGCCCGGCGACGCTCCGTTGTGGAAGGTACGCGAGGAGCGGGTGCGGACCCGGGCCCGCGACGGCCGCGAGGAGCGGCACCACGCCGTGCTCCCCTGCTGGTCGGCCCACAGCCAACACGACCTGGCAGCCCCGACGCTCGGCTTCCCGGCCGCGACCGCGACGCTGGCGAAGGCGCTGGCCACGCCTGTGGAAGGCTTCGAGGCGCGGCAGTCGGCGGTGGCGCGCTTCGACAGGTACGGCTTCGAAGCGGCGGCGGTGACCGCCATGTTCGGGCGGACCAGCCTGCCCCCCGAGGGCGTCGCCCGCACCGCCGAGCTGCGCTTCGGTCACCCGTACGCGGTGGTGGCCGTCGCCACCGACACGCGGGCCGACGGTGGCACCGGACCGTGGCACGGGCTGCCGGTCTTCTCCGCCTGGATCAGTGAGCCGGACGACCTGTCCGAGGCCGACGCCGCCGACAGGTGATCAGAAGCGCGGCCCGAGGAACAGGCCGCCGCTCGCGTCGATGACCTGGCCGGTGATCCAGCGCGCGGCGTCGGAAGCGAGGAACGCGACCACCTCGGCGACGTCGTCGGGTTCCCCCAACCGGTTCAGGGCGGTCGTCGCGGCGATGAGGTCGGCCAGGCCCGGCGCTTCGAAGGCCGGTCCGTTGGTCGCCGTGCGGGTGGCGCCGGGGGCGACCGCGTTGACGGTGATCCCCCGGACCCCGACCTGGTTGGCCAAGGTCATGCTCATCGTCTCTACCGCGCCCTTCGTCATGGCGAAGGACGTCTGCGTGGCGTTGGCCATCCTGGTCGCCACCGACGAGATCGTGATGATGCGGCCACCGTCGCGCAGCAGTGGCAACGCCCGCTGGGCGATGAAGTACGGCGCTCGCACGTTCACCGCGAAGAGGTGATCGAACTGCGCCCGCGTCGTGACGCCGAGTGGGCCGGCCGGCGCGGTGGCCGCGTTGTTGACGAGGATGTCGAGTGGACGCCCGGCCAGGCCGGTCTCCACTCCCGCGAAGAGGGTCTCGACGTCGTCGTCCACGCCCAGCTCCGCGCGCACGGCGAGCGCCGTTCCGCCGGCGCGCTCGATCTCGCCGACTGTCGCCGTCGCACCGTCCTCGTCGGTGCCGAAGTGGACGAGGACCATCGCGCCGCTCGCCGCCAGGCGGACCGCGATCGCCTGCCCGATGCCGCGCGACGCGCCGGTCACCAGAGCCGTTGTGCCGGTCAGATCGCCCACGCCAACCACCTCACGTATCAGTTAGTCGCTACCAATCTGGTAGTGACTACCACTGAGGTAGTGTCTATCACATGCCCGATCAGCAGTCGACCCTGCGCGCTCACCGCCGAGCCGAGACGCAACGCGCGATCCAGGCGCACGCGGTGCGGCTGTTTACCGAACGCGGGTACGACGGCACCACCGTGAACGACGTCGCCGAGGCCGCGGGCGTGTCCCCCATGACCGTCTATCGACACTTCCCCACGAAGGAGGACCTCGTCCTCATCGACCAGCACGCCCAACTCGTCGCCGACCGGATCGCCGCGTCACCCGCCACCCAGCCCCTGGTACGCCGCATCGGCGGCGCGCTGATCGAATCCACAACGACAGTGACGGGCGGCCACGGCGGGGGCGATCTCTCGACGAGCGGGCAGTTCCTGCTCGCCCGACTCCGGCTCATGATCTCGACGCCGGCCCTGCGGGCCAAGCACCTGGACAACAACTACGCACTCCAGCAGGCCATCGTCACCGCGCTCGGGGACGACACCACCGATCCCGACGCCGCGTTCCACGCCCACGCGGCGGCGAGCGCCTGCCTGGCCGCCATGCACACGGCACTCGTGCGGTGGGCCGAGGACGACGGACGAAGCGAGCTGCCCGACCTGATCGCGAGGGCCCTCACCGCCGCCTTCGGCGACGACGCCGTCCAGGTCCGGTCGGACGCGCGCTGAGCCGCCAGCCTCACCCGTCCGGGTGGAGAGAGGCTTCGCCGTCCTGTACCCCCTTGCGCACCTCGTCGTTCGCTGACGTCGCGTCGTACCCGATCGCACGGAGGAGGTCGCTGGCAGCGGTACGCAGCTGGGTCACCACCGCGTCGCCGAACTCGTCGACGCCCTGGGCGCGGGCACGGCCCGCCCGGTAGACGGCGTCGCGTACCGCCTGGTGGGTCCTCTCGGTCGGACGTCCGGCACGATGCTCGCGGCGCAGCAGTTCGACCGCGTCGGCGAGCCGTGCGACGCTGGCGGACAGGTCTGGGGGAATCCGCTCGCGGTACTGCAGTGCCATCGCCGATCGGCGGGCGACCCCACGGCTGTGTTCGATGACCCGTTCGACCTGCTGACTCGCCCGCGCGAACCGCTCCACGTCCTGTCGGCGCAACCACCGGGCAGGGGCCAGGCTGACCACCTCTTCGGCGCCGCTCAGCGCCTGGTGCATCCGGTCCAACGCGGGACCCATGTCGCGAAGGAGATCGAGGGCCCGAATCGCCCGCTGCTGGTCCCCCGTTGTCAGTGCGCCGGACGCCTCCCGCAGCTGACCGGCGAGCCGCTGATAGATCGGCGCCGCGTCCCGGTCGAGGATCCGCATCGGGTTCAACGGCACCAGCAACGCGACCACCACGAGACCCACCGCGCCGCCGACCATCGCCTCGACGATCCGTGGCCATTCGAGGTCGTTCTGTGCCGGGGCGAGGGTCGCGAGCAGCACCGCCGTACCGCCGGCCTGGCCGACGGCAGCACCGCTGCGCCCGAACAGCACGAGCGTTGCGAGGACGGCAAACCCGACGACGAATCCGGTCTGCCAGAACCCGGTGCCCAGAAAGCTCAACAGGAGATCGGTGGTGGCGATGCCGAGGCCGACACCGAGCAGCAGTTCGATGGTCCGGTGGGCGCGTTGGCCGAGCGCGGCGACGATCGTGCCCACCGCGGCGGAGGGGGCGAAGATCGGCGCGGGGTTGCCCAGTAGGTCGTGCCCGATCGACCAGGCCAGTGCCGCGGCCAGCCCGGCCTGCACTGAGATGACCAGGGCGGCCTCCAACTGGCTGAGCCGCAGTCGGCTCGCCCGGCCACCGCGACTGCGGATCTGCGCGACGGCCGTCTTGACGCGTTTCACCGAGCACTCGTACCACGCACCGACTGCCGATCAGTCCGGGTTCACGCTAATCGGCATGTCCGGCACCGAAAGGGCCCCCGCGAGTCGATTACAAAGGACCTGGTCGGCCGCCGTCGTCGCGCGGCAGTCGCGCCACCATCTCGCGGAACTCCCGTACGGTCATCGCCTCCCGCAGCGTCGCGAAGACCGCTCCGGTTCCGGCGCGGGCGGCGGCCGGGTCGACACCGGCCCGCTGCTCCACCCGACGCAGGAACTCGGCCGGGCCGGCGTCCGACGGCGGTGGTGGTGCAGCCCCGGCGCCGCCGTCGACCGGGGCCGGGCCGGTCAGATAACCGCCGACGTTGTTCGGAAGGTGTCCCACGAGGTCGTCGGGCGCGCCACCGGTCACCCGTTCGGCCATCGTCTGGAGGACGGCGCGGGCGAGCGCGGCGGCCTGCTCGGTCGGCAGGCCGGACCGCCGGGACACCGCGTCGATGAAGTACGGAAAGCCGTCGCCGTCGGTCACGTCCGGGCGGTTACCCCCGGCCGGCGGCGACAAACTGCGCCCTCAGCGCAGCAGGTCCTCCGCCAGCAGGTGGTCGAAGATGATCTGGTCGACCGCAGAGGTGCGGTGCCGGTCGGCGTACCCCAGCCAGGCCATCTCGGCGATCTCGCTGGCCGGCTGCAACTGTCCCCGATATCCGGCTCGATAGCAGGTCATCCGTACGGTGATGCCGGCCGCGTGACTGTGCGCCTGAGCGGTGAAGGTGCCGATGTGCACCGCGCCGGGCACGTCCACCTCGACGCTCAGCTCCTCGTGGATCTCCCGGCGCAGAGTCTCCAGGTCGGTCTCGCCCGGCTCGCGCTTGCCCCCCGGCAGATACCAGACGTCCTTGTCCTGCGACCGGGTGCTCAGCACCCGTCCGTTCTCGATGAGGATCCAGGCCACCTTGTCGATCTCGCGCACGATGTTCCTTCCGGCCGGCGGACCGGGCACGCTACCACCCGCAGCCGGAGCGGACTCACTCCCTCAGCAGGTCGAGCACCAGCGCTGCGGTCCAGCTGAACGCCGGTGAACCCAGTCCGACGCCGGTGTCCGGATGGAAGTACTCGTGGCAACCGGCCCCGGCGACCAGACCGATCATCGAGTGGCGCAGCCCGGCGGCCAGCTCCGGGTGCCCGTGCGTGAGCAGCCCGCGCCGGACCAGCCAGCCGATGTTCAGCCAGCTCGGCCCCCGCCAGTAGCGCAGGGGCTCGAAGTCCGGCGCGGTGCGGTCGTAGGTGGGCAACGGCCGCTCCATGTGCCGGGCCACCCCGAAGCGCGCCGACCGGGCCTCGACCACCAGCGCGTCGACCTGTCGGGTCGGCAGGTCGGGCAGGACCAGTGGGGTCAGCCCGAGCACGGTACGGGCCCCGATCAGCCGGCCGGTGCGCAGGTCGCGGGGTTGGAACGTGCCGGTGGCCGGGTCGTAGAGCCGTCGTACCAGGGCTTCGGTGATCCGGGCCGCGCGGGCCCGGTGCGGCCCGGGGTCGTGCCCGAGCAGCGCGGCGATCTCGGCGAGCGCGTGCTCGGCGGACCCGAAGGCCGCGTTGAACAGCGGACACTCGACCAGGAACGGATGGTCGTCGGCGAGGTCCCCGTCACCGTAGCCGTGCTCGCGGTAGGCGGCGACGATCGCCAGGTAGCGCGCGTAGTCCAGGTCCGTGGGGCGGTGCGCGGCGTCGGCGTGCGCGGTGTCGTGCCGACGGTACGCGCGCATCACCGCCGCCTCGGCCGGCACCGCGGCCATCGGCGCGTCCCAGGCGGGGCTGTTGTCCAACCCGGACTCCCACGGGTGCACGATGCAGACGAGTCCGTCGCCGGCCACGTCACGCCGGTCGGCCAGGTAGCGCTGCTGGGCGACGAGGGCGGGGTAGAGCTGGCGCAGCGCGGCCAGGCCGGCCGCCCCGGGCACCCGCTGGTACGCCAGCAACGCGGCGAGCGCGTGCACAGGCGGCTGGACCAGGCCGGACGTGTCCACGGTGGGGGTGCCCTGGGCGTCGGCGCTGCGCCACATCTCCGGGCCCGGGAAGTACGCGCCGACGCGCAGCGCCGGGTTGAACACGATGTGCGGCACCCTGCCGTCGGCCCACTGGGCTCGGAACAGGCTCGCCAACTCCCGCCAGGCCCGTTCGGGGTGGACCTGGGCGAGCCCGATCGCGATGAACGCGGAGTCCCAGCTCCACTGGTGCGGGTAGAGCGTGCGAGACGGCACTGTGTGGTCGTGTTCCCAGTTGGCGTCGAGCGTGTCGACAGCGAGCCGGCGCAGCGCGGCCGGCTCGGCGGGGCCGCCGGTGCGGGTGAGGGCGGCGTGT
>NZ_JBSFBM010000159.1:0-15119 GCF_053592955.1 Micromonospora sp. NPDC002411
GCGAGTCCTGATCACCGGTGGAACGGGTTCGTTCGGCCGGACGATGGTCCGCCGACTTCTCGATCGGGACGTCGCTGAGGTCCGGGTGTTCAGCCGGGACGAGGCCAAGCAGGACGAGATGCGCCGACTCCTCGGCGACGAGCGGGTCCGCTACTACGTCGGGGACGTACGTGACTACGACTCGGTGCTGCGGGCCAGCCGCGGCATCGACCACGTGTTCCACGCGGCCGCCCTCAAACAGGTGCCCTCGTGCGAGTTCTTTCCCCTCGAGGCGGTGCGGACGAACATCCTCGGCAGCGCGAACGTCGTCGAGGCAGCCGAGCGTAACGGCGTCGGCTCGGTGGTGGTGCTGAGCACGGACAAGGCCGTCTACCCGGTCAACGCGATGGGCATGAGCAAGGCGATGATGGAGAAGGTCGCGCAGGCGCACGCCCGCAACAACCCGAACAGCGCCACCACCGTCTCCTGCGTCCGGTACGGCAACGTCATGTACTCCCGCGGTTCGGTGATCCCGCTGTTCATCGAGCAGATCAAGGCCGGCCGGGCGCCGACCGTCACCGACCCGACGATGACCCGCTTCCTGATGTCCCTCGGCGAGTCCGTGGAGCTGGTGGAGCACGCCTTCCAGCACGCCCGCCCGGGTGACATCTTCATTCGCAAGGCGGCCGCCTGCACCATCGGTGACCTGGCCGAGGCGGTCTGCGAACTCTTCAACGTACCGGCGAAGCTGGACGTCATCGGCGTCCGGCACGGCGAGAAGCTCGACGAGACGTTGGCCAGCCGCGAGGAGCTGACGCAGGCGGAGGACTTCGGCGAGTTCCTCCGGGTGCCGCTGGACGCCCGCGATCTGAACTACTCGCTCTACGTCTCCGAGGGCGAGCTGGACGAAGGGCCCGTCGAGGACTTCAACTCGTCCAATGCGCCACGGATGGGCGTACCGGAGATCATCGAACTGCTGAAGAGGTTGCCGGAGGTCCGCGCGGAGCTGGCCCTGCGGGACCCGGTGCTGGCGTGCTGAAGCTGGCGTTGACCGGCGGCGGCGGATTCCTCGGCTGGCACGTGCGGGTGCTCCTGCGGGCGCTCGGCTGGCCGGAGCCGGTGATCATCACGCGCGCGGACCTGGTCGACCCTCGTGTCGTCGGCGCCAAGGTCAGCGGTGTCGACCGGGTGCTGCACCTGGCCGGGGTGAACCGCGGCGATCCGACCGAGGTCGCCGAGGGTAACCGCCGCCTCGCCGCGCAACTCGCCGCCGGCCTGCGCGTCGCCGCGGATCCGCCGGCCTGCGTCGTCTACGCGAACTCGGTACAGGCCGGCAACGGCACGCCGTACGGCGACGCCAAGGCGGACGCCGCGCGGATCCTCGCCGACACCGGCATGCCGCTGGAGGACGTGCTGCTGTCCAACCTCTACGGCGAGCACGGGCGCCCGCACTACAACTCGGCGGTGGCGACGTTCTGCCGGGTGCTCGCCGAGGGTGGGCGGCCGGAGGTCCACACCGATCGTGAGATCGCCCTGGTGCACGTGACCGACGCCGCGGCCCGGCTCGTCGGCGTGCCGGCGGGTGGTTCCTGGGATCCGGCCATGCCCGCGTTGCGGGTGGGCGTCCGTGAGCTCGCCGAACGTCTGGCCGGGCTGGCCGCCACCTACCGCACCGGCGAGATCCCGGTCCTGACCGACCGGCACCTCGTGCGGTTGTTCAACACCTACCGGTCGCACTGCTTCCCGGCGCACTTCCCGCTGGCACTGCCCCGCCGCGCCGATGTCCGCGGCGAGCTGGTGGAGACGGTCAAGGTGCACGGTGGCGCGGGGCAGACGTTCAGCTCCACCAGTCACCCGGGCGTGACCCGGGGCGAGCACTTCCACCTGGCGAAGGTGGAGCGGTTCGTGGTGTTGCGTGGCACCGCCGAGATCAGCCTGCGGCGGGTCGGTGACACCGACGTGGTGCGCTTTCCGGTCTCCGGGGATGCGCCGGTCGCCGTCGACATGCCCACCATGTGGGTGCACAAGCTGATCAACACCGGTGACGACGAACTGGTCACCCTGTTCTGGACCAACGAGCTGTTCGACCCGGCGCGTCCGGACACCTGGCCGGAGCCGGTGGAGTCGCGGATTCCGAAACCCGCGGTGGTCGCCGCGTGAGGGTCGGCCTGGTCAGCCAGTGGTATCCGCCGGAGGGTGTGTTCATCCCGGGCAATCTGGCACAGCACCTGAGCGCGCGCGGCCACCACGTGCGGGTGCTCACCACCTACCCGAGCTACCCGCACGGGCGGCTCTACCCGGGCTGGCGGCAACGCTGGCGGCATGTCGAGATGCAGGGGGCCGTCGCGGTGCGACGGGTTCCCGCGTACCCGAGCCACGACACGTCGGCGCTGCGCCGAGCGGCCAGCCACATCACGTTCGGTGTGAGCAGCGCGCTCGCCGGCCCGAGCTGGCTCGGTGGCGTCGACGTCACGTACGTCTACCACCCGCCGCCCACGGCGGTCGCCGCCGCCGCGCTCGTCCGGGCCGCCCGGCGTACGCCGATCGTCCTGCACGTGCAGGACATGTGGCCTGATTCGGTCCTGCATTCCGGGATGTCCCCGACCGGTCTGGCCGGACGAGCGGTGGCGGGCGGTCTGGACGTCCTCATGCGCACGGCGTACCGGTTGGCGGCCGCGATCGTGGTGATCTCACCGGCGATGGCAGCCCTCGTGGTGGAGCGGGGCGCCGATCCGAGCCGTGTGCGTGTGGTGTGGAACTGGACCGACGACGTTCTGTTCCGGCCCGTGGCACCGACGGACGCGGCCCGCGCGACGCTCGGACGACGCGACCGGTGCACGGTGATGTTCACCGGCAACCTTGGTCTGCTCCAGGGCGTGGACACGGCGATCCGCGCGGCGGCCGCCGTCCGGGACCGGGTGGACCTGGTGCTGGTCGGTTCGGGTGCCTACGAGGACGAGGCCCGCCGGCTCGCCACCGAGTTGAACGCGGACAACGTCCGCTTCGTCGGTCGCCGCCCGCCGACGGAGATGGCCGAGCTGTACGCGGCGGCCGACTGGCAGCTGGTGTGCCTGCGGGATCTGCCGGCGCTCCGCGGCACCGTCCCGTCGAAGTTGCAGGCGGCTTTTGCCTGCGGCGCTCCGGTGATCGCCGCCCTGGGCGGGGACGCCGCCGCTCTCGTCGAGTCGACCGGAGCCGGCCTGGTGTGCCCACCGGGGGACTGGGCGGTGCTCGCGGATCGTCTGCGGCAGGCGGCCGACACGGCTGCGGCTGAGCGCGTCGCCATGGGTCAGCGGGCCCGCCGGGCCTACCAGGAGCGCATGTGCGTGCGGGTCGGCGTCGACCAGTTCGAGGACATTCTGACGAAGGTGGCAGCAGGGAAAGGACGGCCATGACCCGTGTGATGACGCTGGTGGGTACCCGGCCGGAGATCATCCGGCTCTCGCGGGTGATGGCGAGGCTGGACGACGTGGTGGAGCACGTGCTGGTCCACACCGGCCAGAACTGGGACAGCTCGTTGTCCGAGATCTTCTTCAAGGAGCTGCGTATCCGGGAACCGGACCGGTTCCTGCGCGTGGACACCTCGACGCTCGGCCGGGTGCTCGGTGGCGTACTGGTCGGTGTGGAGGAGGCCATTGCCGAGGTGCGACCGGACGCATTGCTCGTGCTCGGCGACACCAACAGCTGCATCGGCGCGCTGATGGCCCGCCGGCTGCGGGTGCCGGTCTACCACATGGAGGCCGGCAACCGCTGTTTCGACCTCAACGTTCCGGAGGAGACGAACCGACGTCTGGTGGACCACGTCGCCGACTTCAATCTCGTCTACACGGAGCACGCCCGGCGGAACCTGCTGGCCGAAGGGCTGCACCCGCGCCGGATCCTGCACACCGGTTCCCCCATGCGCGAGGTGCTCGAGCACTACCGGATGGACATCGAGGCATCGACGATCCTGCGTCAGTTGGAGCTGACGCCGGGCCGGTACTTCCTGGTCAGCGCACACCGCGAGGAGAACGTGGACAGCCCGGACCGGTTGGCCCGGTTGCTGGAATGCCTGCGCGCGGTTCGTGACCGCTGGCAGTTCCCGGTACTCGTGTCCACCCACCCCCGGACCCGCAAGCGGCTGGAGTCGTTGGCGCCCGGCGCAGCGGCGCTGGACGGGATCGCCTTCCACGAGCCGTTCGGTCTGCTCGACTACGTGCACCTGCAGACGAAGGCCTTCTGCACGCTGTCGGACAGCGGCACGATCAGCGAGGAGTCGGCGATCCTCAACTTCGCCGCGGTGACGCTGCGCGAGTCGATCGAACGCCCGGAGGCGTTGGACGCCGGCGGCATCATCATGACCGGTCTCGACCCGGATGGCGTGGTGGAGGCGATCCAGGTGACAGTCGACCAGGTCCACGCCGAGGGAGTGCCCTGTCCGGTCGACTACCAGGTTCGGGACACCTCCCGGCGGGTGGTCGACTTCATCCTGTCCACCGTCCGCAGGCACCACGACTGGGCGGGCATCCGCCGCTGACCGTCGGGACAGGCAGCGGGCCCGGCGACCTCGGTCGCCGGGCCCGCTGAGTCTTGCGGCTCGGCCTAACGGGCCAGCGGCACGTGGATCGTTCCCGGCCGGGTGCTCGCCGGTGTGCACAGCGCCGCCAGGTGGGCGATCAGCTTCTCCGCGTCGTCGTACGGGTCGAGTCCGCCCACGTCGAGCGGGTCGAGCGCCGGCACGGTGACGTGTGAGATGAGCGGGTGCAGCGGACGGTCGTCGACCTCGCCGGTGCCGAGCAGGTCCTCGTGGAGTTTCTCGCCGGGCCGAAGCCCGGTGTAGACGATCGGCACCAGACTGTCAGCCTGCTCGGCCATCTGCCTCGCCAGGTCGGCGATGCGTACCGGCGCGCCCATGTCCAGCACGAGGGCCTCTCCGTCCCGGCCGATCTCGGCGGCCTGGAGCACCAGCCGCACCGCCTCCTCCAGCGTCATCAGATAGCGGGTGACGTCCGGATGGGTCACTGTCAACGGATTGCCGGACGCGATCTGGCGTTGGAACGCGGTGATCACTGAGCCGCGGCTGCTGAGCACGTTGCCGAAGCGGACACTGAGGAAGGTGCCGGGAAACCGGCCTGCGGCGTGCGCGGTCAGCCGTTCGGTGATGCGCTTGGAGTAGCCGAGCACGCTGATCGGGTCGGCGGCCTTGTCGGTGCTGATGTTGACGAACTTGGCGACGTCGCGGCACGCGTCCAGCACCGAGAGCGTGCCCCACACGTTTGTCATCACCGCTTCGCCGGGGTTGCGTTGCAGGAGCGTGAGGTGCTTCAGCGCCGCGGCGTGGAAGATGACGTCCGGCCGGCGCTCTCGGATGATGCGCCGGACACGCTCGTCGTCGCGCAGGTCGGCGAGGATCAGCTCGGGGCCGTCGAGCATGGCCCGCCCGTTCAGCGACATCTGTAGGGCGTGCAGGGCGGACTCGTCGCGGTCGAGCATCATCAGCTCGCCGGGGTCGGTCTTCAGAACTTGGCGGCACAGCTCCGAACCGATCGAACCGCCGGCACCGGTGACCAGCACCCGCAGACCGGCGAGGCCGTCCCCGCTCAGCGGCAGGTCGCCGACCACCTGCCGACGCCCCAGCAGGTCGCTGATCTGCACGTCCCGTACGTCGGTGACGGTGATGCGGTGGTCGACCAGTTCGCGGACCGGGGGCAGCACCTTGAAGGCGGCGCCGGTCTGCAGGGTGGCCTCGCGGATCTGGCGGATCAGCGCGGCGTCGGCGCTGGCCACCGAGAAGATGACTGTGGTGGCGCCGGTGCGGCGGACGGCCTGGGCGAGGTCCGCTCGACCGCCCAGCACGCGGACACCGCCGAAACGCAGGTTGCGCTTGTCAGGGTCGTCGTCCAGCGCGCCGACCGGCAGGTACCTGCCGCGTGGGTCGCCGATCATCGCGCGCAGTAGCCCCTGACCGGCGTCGCCGAGGCCGAACAGCAGCACCGGCGTGGCGGAGCGCACGTCGGGCCGCATCGCGAGGTCGTGCCGGTGGCGATACGCGGAGCGGGCCGCGAGCATCAACAGCAGCGTCAGTGAACCGCCGATCAGCGGGGTGCTGGCCGGCACCGGTCGGTCGGCCGACGGCAGCAGCCCGATCAGCAGGATGGCGATGGGTGTGGCGACGTTTCCGGCGAGCCCTCGCACCTCCTGGAGGCTGCCGAGTGGGTGCCGGCCCGAGTGGAGCCGGCGCACCGCAGCGACAGCCACGTAGATCAGCGCCGCGATGCCGCCGACGCCTGCTGCGCGGCTCAGCTGCCCGGCCGGCGGGTGGAACTCGTAGCGGGTCCAGACGGCGGCGACGAAGCCGCCTACCCACGCTGCGGTGTCGGTGGCGAGGAAACCCAGAGCGCGGCGGCGCGCCCGGGCCCGACGGACCCGTTGTTCGGCAGGCTCGGTCCTATCGGTGTCTTGCGGCATTTTTGCTCCCGTCTCCGACCGATTGGCCCCGCAGAGCAAGGGTTTGGGGCTCTTTATCCTTTTTACACTTCTATCGGATGTTTCGCGGAATAACTGGATGGTGGCGGCTGCGGGCCAATCAGCTCAGCGCGCCGGCACGCCCTTGACCACCACGCCGTCAGGCACGTTCCGCACCACGCAGGCTCCGGCGCCGACGGTGCTGTCTCGACCTATCCGAAGGCCCTGCAGCACCGCCGCCGTCGTCCCCACCAGCACGCCCTCCGCCAGGTGGCAGTCACCGGAGATCGCGGCGAGCGGATTGACCGAGACGAAGTCGGCAAGCACCGAGTCGTGCCCCACAGTGGTGTTCTGGTTGAGATGGACGTGCCGGCCCACCGTCACGTTGGTGGTGATGCGGGCGCCCGCGAAGACGACCAGGCCGGGCCCGTGCCGCGTGTCCGGCCCGACCGTCGCGTCCGGGTGGACGAGACTGCCGGCTGGACTGCCGTACGCGTCCACCCGCGCGGCGACGGCTCGTCGCACCTTGGGGTCACCGATCCCGATGACGTGGTGGAGATCCGCCGGCGCGTCCCGTAGCCACGCGAGCCCACCCAGGTAGGGCACCTCCAGGCGCTGCACCCGCTTGAGGTTCTCCTCCGACGGCCGGTCGTCGACGAAACCGACCAGGTCCCACTGTTGTCCTCCGGCGACCGCGGCCGCCCGTGCGATAGCCAGTGCCTCCCGGCCGTGGCCGCCGCAACCCACGATGACCAGTGGCGTCACCCGGATACCGCTCCCGTCCGGACGGCCAGGAAACCTTCGATCGCGCCGAACACCGTGGCGATCTGCTGCTCGGTGAGGCCGCTGCCGCTGGGCAGGGTCAACCCCTCGGCGAAGAGATCGTCGGCCGCCCCGGTGAGCAGGCTCTCGAAGTCGGCATACGCGGGCTGCCGGTGCATCGGCTTCCACACCGGCCGCGTCTCGATGTTCTGGGCGGCGAGGTGTGCGGCGAGATCAGCGGCCCGCCAACCCGAGCGCTCCGACCGCACCCGGATGACGGTGAGCCAGCAGTTGGACTCGACGTCCTCGGCGCCGACCAGCTCCACTCCGGGCACCGAGGCGAAGAGCTTCGCGTACCGGTCTCGCAGCAGGCGACGGCGGCCGATCATTCCGTCGAGCCGTGCCAGCTGGGCCCGGCCCACCGCGGCCAGCAGGTTGCTGAGGCGGTAGTTATAGCCGGTCTCCCGGTGCTCGTAGTGCGCCACGGGCTCCCGCGCCTGGCTGGCCAGGTGGCGGGCGCGGGCCAGCAGCGGAAGGTCGTCGGAGACGAGCATCCCGCCGCTCGACGTCGTTATGATCTTGTTGCCGTTGAACGACAGAGCGCCGACCTGGCCGAATGAGCCGGCCGCCCGGCCGTGGTCTGTGGCCCCGAGCGCTTCCGCTGCGTCCTCGACGACCGGCACGCCCGCATCCCCGCAGACCGGCAACAACGCCGGGTAGTCGGCGCAGCTACCGAACATGTCGACCGGCACGACCGCGCCGACCCGCTCGCCGCGGGCGCGCAGCCGGTGCAGCAACTCGGTCAACAGTGGCACGTCGATGTTGCCGGTGCGCGCGTCGCAGTCGACGAAGACCGGCCGGGCGCCGGTGTAGCGCACGGCGTTCGCGGTGGCCACGAAGGTCAGCGTCGGGACGACGACGGCGTCACCCGGTTGGACGCCCACCCCGAGGAGCGCCAGGTGCAGCGCTGCGGTGCCGGAGCTGACCGCGACCGCGCCGCGTGTGCCGACCCGCGCCGCGACCTCGTTCTCGAAGGCATCCAGATCGGGACCGACGGGTGCGACCCAGCCGGACCGCAGGGCCGCGACGAGGTACGACTCCTCCAGGGGGCCGACGTCGGGATGGGAGAGGTGCACTCGGTCCGTCATCGGCGTTCGCCCTGCCGTACCGTCACCGCGGTGCGACGCCCCGTCGGGACGGTCCTCAGCGGTGCGGGGGCCCCGGCCGGACTGCCGAGGAATGTCGGAGCGGTGGCCACGCCGGCTGCCGAGATACCCTCGCGACGCAGCACGGTGCGGACCGTCGCCGCCAGGATCGTCAGGTCGAGTGCGAGACAGCGGGTGTCGACGTACTCCACGTCGAGGTCGAACTTCGTCTCCCAGCTCAGCCCGTTGCGGCCGCGCACCTGCGCTAGGCCGGTCACGCCCGGCCGCACCTCGTGCCGGCGGGCCTGGTGAGGCGAGTAGCGGGGGAGGTACTCCGGCAGCAGCGGGCGGGGGCCGACCAGGCTCATCTCGCCCCGCAGCACGTTCCAGAGCGTGGGCAGCTCGTCCAGGCTGGTGGCACGCAGCCACCGTCCGAGCGGCGTCAGTCGGTCGCCGTCCTCGACAAGGCCGAGGCGGGGGTCGGGCGCACGCATCGTGCGGAACTTGATCAGCTCGAACGGCTCGCCGTGCCGGCCCGTGCGGAGCTGGCGGAACAGCACGGGACGCCCCAACCCGACGGCGACCAGCAGTGCCACCGTGGCGATCACCGGCACCAGCAGTGCGAGCAGGATGACGGCCGCGACGACGTCGATCACCCGCTTGCCGCGATCGGGTCGAACCGTTCGCTGAGGATCTTCGACGGTACTGACGCCCAGAACCGGCACCTTCCACCTCCCGCTCGGACAAATGCCTCTTATGGGTCTACCAGCTATGCGAGTGCGATACAGCGCAAACAGTCACAGTCAGTGCTGATCCCGACGGAACAACGCGGACCGGGACGGGAGGACACGGGTGTGTGAGCTGGTGGCCAGGGGAAACGGCGCTCCGGCACAAGCTGCCGACCGGCGGCGCGTCAGCTCCCGCGCTTGAGCACGGCGGCGAGCGCGCTGTCGAGCCGAGGGGCCAACGTCCGGGAGTAGGTGGCGGTGAGGTGGTTGCCGTCCCGGTAGACCAGCACGCCACCGATGACGGGCGCGCAGCGGTCGGTGGGGCATATCGCGTCGTTGAGGTTGACGAGATGCACGCCCTGTTGACCCTCTGCCGCCTGCTCCTGGGCGACGCCTCCACCGGCCGCCAGCACCTCGTCCCGGGACGGGGCGCACCGGGTGAGCTTGTCGGGGTTGGCCGAGACGCATTCGACGGGGTCTCGACGGTGGTACGGCGTGTCGCGGAGCACCGCCACCGGAATCTTGACCTCGGTCATCTCCCGCCAGGTCTCACGGAGACCGTCCGCCAACGTCTCGTTGACCCGCTGCGTGATCGGTTTGCCGTCACGCACCGGGAGATAGAGCGAGTTGCTGACCAGCAACAGGTCGGGTGGATCGGCGCGTAGTTGGTCGCGGACACGCTGGTTCCACTCGGTGCAGCTCTCGTACGGCCGTCCGGCCAGTGCCACCTCTGCCTTGAGAAACGGGCACGAGGACTTGGTGTGTGAGATCACCCGCCACTTCTGCTTGGCGGCGACCTCCTCGAGGGCGGGCAGCCATTGCGCGGCATGGGAGTCGCCGGCGAGTACGACGGTGAAGGTCGAGTCTCGGACGCCGTAGACGCAGGTCAGCGGATTGCTGCTGTTCTGCTGGACGTGACAGCCCGTTCGCGCGGTGGTCGGCAGATCCTTCGGTGCGACCAACGGGTCCGGGACGATGGACGCGACCCGGTCGACGGGTCGGCCCGCCTTGTCGCCTCGGGGTGACTGACCGAGGGCCGCGGCACCGGGCGGTCCGACGGGCGTGGCGCTCGCTGACGGGCTGGACCCGGCCACCGGCGGCAGTGCCGAGACGGGTGGGGGTGGCTGTGCCGCGGGCCAGACGGTGAGTTGGAAGAGGAGCCCGGCGATCACGGCCGCGCCGGTGCACGCGGCTCCGACGCGCAGCGCCTGCGCCGGTTGCCATTGCAGCGTTTGCGACCGACGAATCGGGTTCTCGACGAAGTGGTAGGTGAGGACCGCCGGCACGACCGAGGCCGCCACCACGGCCAGGCGCGCGGTCGCGCTCAACTCGCCGAACTGGTAGTCGGCGATGACCAGCAGCGGCCAGTGCCACAGATAGAGCGAGTAGGACAGCGCGCCGACCGCGCGCATCGGCGGCAGGCTGAGCAGCCCCGCTGGCCCGGCGCGGCGGGCCGCCACCGCGAACGCGATGACCGCCGCCGTGCCGCCGGTCGGCAGCAACGCGATGTACCCGGGAAACGCTGACGTGGCGTCCAGCAGGAACGCCGAAGCGACAACTGCGGCGAGGCCGGACCAGGCGAGCAGGACTGCCAGCACGCGTGGGGTGCGATGCAGCAGTCCGCCGGCGATGGCCACCGCGCCGCCGAGCGCGAGTTCCCAGAGCCGAGTCGTGGTCACGAAGTACGCCGGAGCGGAATCGGTCGACGTCAGGTGGATCGACCAGGCGAAGGACGGCACGGCCACGACGGCGAACCCGAGCATCAGCACGCCCCGGCGTAGCCGTCGCCGGCCGCCGAGGACGGCCAGGCCGAGCAACAGCAGCGGCCAGAAGAGGTAGAACTGCTCCTCGACGCTGAGTGACCAGTAGTGTTGCAGGACGCTTGGGGCCTGGTCGACGAACATGTAGTCGACGGACTGCTCGGCGAGGCGCCAGTTCATCACGTACAAGGCGCTGCTCACCACATCCCACGCGGTGTTGGAGTAACGCACCCTCGGCAGGAACAGGTACGTGAGCAGCAGAGTGACCAGCAGCACCAGGCCGGCGGCGGGCAGCAGCCGCTTCGCGCGTCGGGCGTAGAAGCCGAGCAGCGAGATGCGCCCGGTGCCGTCGAGTTCGGCGACGAGTAGACCGGTGATCAGAAATCCGGAGATCACGAAGAAGACGTCCACACCGATGAAGCCGGCAGGGACGAACTGACTTCCGGCGTGCCCGGCCAGCACCAGGATGACCGCGAGAGCGCGTAGCCCTTCGATGTCGCCCCGGAAGGACGTCGCCCGTGCTGGGGCCGTCGGCCGGCTTCGTGTCTGCGTCATCGTCCCACCCGAAAATAGAGTGTTATTCCTTTTTGACGTCGAAACGAGGCCAACGTCCGGTATGGTTCCCGCTGCGGATAAACGAGGCGGGCCGCGCGAGGGTGCGCTCAGCAGGCAGCCCGGGTCAGCGCGCGGGCTGTCCCGTCCGTCGAGCGAAGGCATGCCGACGGCGCCATCGGCCGGCCGGGCAGTAGTGACGTGACGCGGGCGTCAGCCGTCAGAACCGGCGTCCAGCCGGCGGGCGAGCAGGGTCCGCAGCGGGATCGACTCCCCGTCCCGGCCACCCTCGCCGACGATCAATGGCGCCGGGCTCGGCTCGGTCTGTGCGCCGAACAGCCGGGCTCGCAGACCTCCCGGCACTGTCAGCAGGTGGAACCGACCGTCCACGTCGACCGCTCGACTGCGGGCCTGGTCCACGTACCACCCGGACAGCCCGGTCCGGTACCAGCCACGACCGTCGTAGGAGCGCGCGACGAGCCGTGTCGGGCGCAGCCCTCGTCGGTTCGCCTCGGCCACGAACCAGGCGACGATCTTCGCGGCCTCGGCGTGCTCGGCCTCCCGCCGGCGTGCGTCGGCCGCCGCGTGCGCCAGCACCGCCTGCCGCTGCTGGTCCCGCCACGTCCGGCCGTCCGGCTCACTCACGACGTCGACGGTACGCGACGGGCCTACTCGAGTACGGCCCGCAGTGTGCGCCGGGCGATCGCGGCCATCACCGGGTTCGTCCGGACGTAGTACGGAAGCGCGTTGATCGCCTGCCCCAGCGCCCAGCCGCGCCCGCGCTCCCAGGTCGCGTCGTCCACATCCAACGCCCGCCGGTACGTCTCCCGTGACCCGGCGTCGAACAGGTTCCACGCCGGCATCAGGTCCACCGCCGGGTCGCCCACCGTGACCGTCTCCAGGTCGATGACGGCAGCCAGTCGACCGTCCCGGACCAACAGGTTGCCCGGCATCAGGTCAGCGTGGATCCACCCGTCGGCGTCGTGGCGCGGGACGTCGCGGCAGCGGTCCCACACCTCGTCCAGCCGAGCGGTGTCGGTGAGTGCGCCGCTGACGGAAAGGGCCATCCGCACCCCGGCGTCCTGCGCGGGCAGCGGGCCACCCCGGCCCGACCCGGACCAGACCCGACCGCCGGTGTCGATTTCCCGCAGGGCGGTCACGACGCCGGCCAGGTCGCGGGCGAACCCGTCCAGGTCGTTGATCCGGCCGGGGTGGATCGGCTCGCCGGCGATCCAGCGGTACGCCGTCCACGGCCCGGGGTAACCCTCGCCCGGGCCGCCGAGGCCGAGCGGTTCGGGCACGGCGACCGGTAGACGCGCGGCGAGCATCCTCGCGTGCTCCTGCTCACGTTCGAGCTCGGCGCGCACTGCCGGATCGGTGCTGGGCCGCAGGGGAAAGCGCAGCACGATCTCCGTGCCGAGCCGGAACAGGGCGTTCACCGTGCCGGTCGAGGCGAGCGGGTGGATCGGCAGTGCCCGCCAGTGGGGGAACTGCGCGGCCACCAACGTGGCGACGACGTCGGCGGTGACGTCGACCTGGTCGGCATGCATCCTCACCAGGAGATCATTGCCCGAGGCCCCATCGCCACGCGAGCGGGTTTCATGCGGCCTGTCGCCCGGGATGCCCGTCGTGCGTGAGGCATCCCGGGCGGCGTCGCCGTTGGTCTGGTCAGGCCAGCCCGGCGCGGCGTAAGGCCTCCGCCATCGCGTCGTTGGCCGGAGCCGATCCGCCCTGCCGCTGCTGGCCGCCGCGGCCACCCTGCGACCCGCGACCACTCTGACCGCCGCGGCCGCCCTGACCGCCCTGCGAGCCCTGAGCGCCGCGCCCGCCCTGGCCACCCGGCCCACGCTGGCCACCGCGGCCACCCTCACCGCCGCGTCCCTCCTGGCTCGTCCGGCCAGCACCACCGGCGACGGCGGGCTCGTCCTCCAGGCGCAGGGTCAGCGAGATGCGCTTGCGGGGTACGTCCACGTCGAGCACCCGGACCTTGACCACGTCACCGGACTTCACCACCTCGCGGGGGTCCTTCACGAACGTCCGGGACATGGCCGAGACGTGTACCAGGCCGTCCTGGTGCACCCCGACGTCGACGAACGCGCCGAACGCGGCCACGTTGGTGACCACTCCTTCGAGCACCATGCCGGGCGTCAGGTCGCTGATCTTCTCCACGCCCTCGACGAAGGTGGCGGTGCGGAACTCCGGCCGAGGGTCGCGGCCCGGCTTCTCCAGCTCGGCGAGGATGTCGGTGACGGTGGGCAGACCGAACCGCTCGTCGACGAAGTCGGTGGCCCGCAACCCGCGCAGGATGCCGCTCTTGCCGATCACCGAGCGCAGGTCCTGACCGGTGCTGGTGAGGATCCGGCGCACCACCGGGTACGCCTCCGGGTGCACGCTCGACGAATCCAGCGGGTCGTCGCCGTCGGGGATGCGCAGGAAGCCGGCGCACTGCTCGAACGCCTTCGGCCCGAGGCGCGCCACCTTCTTCAGCTCGGTACGCGACCGGAACGGCCCGTTGGCGTCCCGGTGCAGCACGATGTTCTCGGCCAGCCCGGCGCCGATCCCGGAGACCCGGGTCAACAGCGGCGCGGACGCGGTGTTGACGTCCACCCCGACGGCGTTGACGCAGTCCTCCACCACCGCGTCCAGCGACCGGGACAGCTTCACCTCGGACAGGTCGTGCTGGTACTGCCCCACCCCGATCGACCGCGGGTCGATCTTGACCAGTTCGGCGAGCGGGTCCTGGAGTCGCCGGGCGATGGAGACCGCGCCGCGCAGCGACACGTCCATCCCGGGCAGTTCCTGCGAGGCGTACGCGGACGCGGAGTAGACCGACGCGCCCGCCTCGGAGACCATCACCTTGGTCAGGTTGAGCTGCGGATACTTCTTGATCAGGTCGCCGGCCAGCTTGTCGGTCTCCCGCGAGGCGGTGCCGTTGCCGATCGCCACGAGCTCCACCCCGTGTGCCCCGGCGAGCCGAGCCAGGGTCTCGATCGACGCGTCCCACTGCCGACGGGGCTCGTGCGGGTAGATGGTGTCGGTGGCGAGCACCTTGCCGGTGGCGTCCACCACGGCCACCTTCACGCCGGTCCGCAGGCCCGGGTCCAGACCCATTGTGGGCCGGGTGCCGGCCGGCGCTGCCAGCAGCAGGTCACGCAGGTTCGTCGCGAAGACCCGTACCGCCTCCTCCTCTGCCGCCTGCCACAACCGCAACCGCAGGTCCGCGCCCAGGTGGATGAGGATGCGGGTGCGCCACGCCCACCGCACGGTGTCGGTCAGCCAGCGGTCGGCCGGGCGACCGGCGTCGGACACCCCGAACCGTCCGGCGATGGCCGCCTCGTACCGGCTGGGTCCGGTCGGTACGGCGTCCGCGTCGCCGGCCTCCTCCGGATCCATGGTCAGGTCGAGCACGCCCTCCTTCTCGCCCCGGAACATGGCCAGGATCCGGTGTGAGGGCAGCTTCGGGTACGGCTCGGAGAAGTCGAAGTAGTCGGCGAACTTCGCGCCCGAGGTCTCCTGGCCGTCGCGTACCCGGGAAACGAGCCGGCCCCGCGACCACATCTGCTCGCGCAGCGTGCCGATGAGGTCGGCGTCCTCGGCGAAGGTCTCGATGAGGATCGCCCGCGCGCCCTCCAGCGCGGCGGCGGCGTCCGCGACGCCCTTGTCCTCGTCGACGAACCCGGCGGCGGTGGCCCGCGGGTCCTGGGTGGGGTCGGCCAGCAGCGACTCGGCCAGCGGGGCCAACCCGGCCT
>NZ_JBSFBM010000160.1:0-15062 GCF_053592955.1 Micromonospora sp. NPDC002411
GCGATGCGTACGACGACGACCTTTCCTCCGGTGACCTGTGCGGTGACCTCGGCGCTGACCGGCACGTCGCGGGATCGGTCGGCCGGTCGCCGCGCCGCCGGCCGACTCCGACCGCGACCGGTGGCCGCCCGTGTCCTACCTGCTGCTCCTCGGTGTTCTGGCGGTGCTGGCCCTGCTGTTCGTGCGTCGCCGTGCCCCAGGCCCCTCCGCCGCGCCGACGCCCGCCCCGGCCCCCGCTCCTGATCCCGGTCCCGGTCCCGTGCCGGACAATGTCAGCCGTCTGCCGACCAGCCTCAACGCCGTCTACGAGTTGGGCAGACTGGACGAGCGCCTGGAGCGGGAACGTGGCCGCCGCCCCTGAGGCGCCGCCGTCGGTCGATCGGGGTCAGTGCGCGGAATACGCGCCTTCGCGACGCGGGATCCTGTCGTCGTACGCCCCGACCGGCCCGCTGTAGCGGACCTTGCCCTGCGGGTACGGCCAGGCGTTCGCGGTGCAGCCGTGCAGACCCAGCGTCTGTTGCTGCATCACCGGCGCGGGTCGGCCCCGCCCGGGGCACCGCTCGTGACCGAACCCGAGTTTGTGCCCCACCTCGTGGTTGACCATGTACTCCCGGTAGGTGGCAAGACTCGCCCCGTACCCGGGCACCCCCTTGACCCAGCGCGCCACGTTGAGCACCACCCGACCACCGTTGCGGCACGAGGTGTAGCCCTCCGGCTGGTCCTGGCAGAGAGTGTCGCGGGTGCCGGGAGTGGCCAGGTAGATGGTGAAGTCGGTCGGATCGTCGGCGCCGACCCGGCGCAGTCGCCAGGCCCCGCCAGCCGTCCAACCGCGTGGGTCGTTCAGGGTCTCGGTGACCGCGGTGGCGATGTCCTCCACCGGCAGACCACGGATGTCGCGTTCCACGGCGACGCGGTACCGCATCAACGTGCCACGGCCGGTCCGCGCCGGCGCCGTCTCGGCGGGCGCTGTCGCCCACCGGTTCCCGCCGGAGGCGGGGTAGCTGATCGGGACGACAGGCACCGAACTGGGTACCACGTCGACGACCCCGGTCGGTCCGCCAGTGGCGACCGGCGCGAGGGGTCCGTCGGGCGACGGTCCGTCGGCGACGGGATCGTTCGCAGGTCGCCCGTCGGCTGGCAGTCCGCATCCGGTGAGCAGCGCCACCACCAGTAGCAGCGTCGCCGAGGCGGAACGCCATCGGTGGGTAGCCTTCGTCGACATGTCTCTCCCCTCGCGCAGCCTTCGGCGGCGGCGCGGAGGAGAAGACGGGTGACCGTGGCGAAAAGTTGATGTGACCCACCGCTCAACCTTTCGCCGACCTGACCCGTCCATAGCGGTGTGGCACGGGGGAGGTTCACGGTGGCGCGGGGCGACGCGGAGTTCGTCGAGTTCGCGCGGGCGGCGTCCGCGCGACTCGTTCACGCCGCGTTCCTGATGACCGGCGATCACCACCTGGCCGAGGACGCCGCGCAGACCGCCCTTACCCGCACGTACGCGTCCTGGTCGCGGGTCCACGACGACGACGCCTACGGGTACGCCCGGCGCACCCTGGTCAATCACCTGGTGGACGGGTGGCGCCGGCCGATGCGCGAGTACGCGACCGACGAGGTGCCGGAGCAACGGCGCGGAGACGTGGCCGACGAGGTCACCACCCGGCGCTGGCTGATCAGCATCCTCGGCGCGCTCAGCCCTCGGGAGCGGGCCATCGTCGTGCTGCGGTACTACTTCGACCTACCGGAGGCGCAGGTGGCCCGGGAGCTCGCCGTATCCGTGGGCACGGTCAAGAGCACCAGCTCGCGGGCCCTGCAGAAACTACGCGCCGCGGCGCCGCGGCACGCCGACGAGGAGGCGCGCCGATGAGCGAGCTGGAGCAGCTCCGCCACGCCATGCGGGAGACCGAGCGCCCCGACACCGTCCTCGACCTGGCCGCCGTGATGCGCGACGGGCGACGGTTGCGTACCCGTCGGCGGCTTGCCGGAGCCGGCGCGGCGACGCTCGCTGCCGGGTTGGCCGTCGTCGTCGTGGTGGCGGTCGACGCCCGGACCGGCGGTCCGCCGACGGCCGATCGGCCACCGCCGACGGCCGTCGCCCCGACACCGTCCGGTTCCCCGCCGACGCTGGCGCGGTCGATGGAGCCCACCCCTCCGCCGCCGGCCGGCGACGTGCCGTCCCCGAAACCGCTGGGCCAGGTGATCGACAGCAAGGTGCGGTACGGCACCGAGCAGCGGGTGTACTACGTCGTTCGGGTGTCCGTGCCCGGCGAACCGAAGGTGACCATCGGGCTGGCCGCCGGTCGTCGCCTCCCGGACGGCATGCTGACCACGGACATCCTGGTCAACGACGTGGAGGGGGCTGACCGCCGCCCCGGGTTCCACCAGATCGGCTACGACGAGCGTTCGTCGACCACGCCGGTGCCCACCTTCGGCTACTTCGTCGGCCCCGCCCACCGCGTCATCGGCACCGTGGACGGGCGGCAGGTCGATGCCCGCCTTGCCCGGTGGAGTGTCGACAAGCAGGTGGTGATCTTCTGGTTCGATCCGACACTGCTGACCCCGGGGGAGCGGCTCGACGGCATCATCGCCCGCGACGCCGCCGGTGGTCAGCTCTGACGCAGACTGCTGGTTGCCCCGGGCCGGCCACTCAGGCCGGGTCGTCCAGCCGGCGTTCGATGGTCACCGTCGTCCCCTCGGCGGTGGAGACCAGCCGCACGTCGCCGTAGGCGTTCATCAGCAGCGCGCCGCGGCCCCGGTCCATCGCCGGTCGGCGGTCCCGCCAGGTGCCGAAGTCCCGCACCGAGATCCGGACCAGACCGTCACCCACCTGGACCCGTACCCGTACCTCCGGACGGCTGGGCCGCTGTGCGTGCTCGACGGCGTTGTTCACCGCCTCGGACGCGGCCAGCAGCAGGTCCTCCAGCACGTCCGGGTCGACGGCGAGGTCGCACAGCGTCCGTCGGACGTCTCTGCGCATCGCCGCCGCCGAGGTGGGCGCGGACGGGTACGCCCAGCTGGTGTCCAGGACGTCGTCGGTGCCGTTCCGGTCGGCCAGAGCATCGCGCGCGGACGCGCCGGAGTCCGGCCTGCCGGTGGCGACGCCGTCCGCCGTCCCCCCGACCGCCGTCCCCCCGTCCTCGGCCGTCGGCTCCGCGACCGCCGCGACCGCGCCGGCTCGTGCCGATGGGGCGTCGCCCGTCCCCGTGCCGGCCGGGTCGTGGCGGTCGCGGGCCCGCCGGATGGCGGCCCGGATCCGGGCGATCAGCTCGGTCGCGGCGAACGGCTTCACCAGGTAGTCGTCGGCGCCCAGGCCGAAGCCCTCCACGCTGGCCTCACCGCCGGCACGGGCGGACAGCACCAGCACCGGCAGCGTCCGGGTCGTCGGGTCCGCGCGGAGTTGGCGCAGCAGGTCGAAACCGTCCAGCACCGGCATCATCACGTCGGTGAGGACCAGGTCGGGTCGTTCGCGGTGGATCTCGTCGAGGGCCTTCCGACCGTCGGTGACGGCCCGTACCCGCCAGCCCTGCCCGGTGAGCAGCCGGCTGAGGTACGCCCGCATGTCGGTGTTGTCGTCGGCGACCAGGATCCGCGCGCCGGCCAGCTCGTCCACTGTCGGCCCGGAGGCGTGCTCGGGCTCCGTCGGGTTGTCGCTGGCCTCGGCGAGCCAGCCGGTCGCCTCCTCCACGGCGGCGCGGGCCGCGTCACCCCGCCGTTCCACCGGAGGGTCGGCCACCGCGTTACGGCGTGTCGCCGACCAGGGCAGCACCACGGTGAAGGTGCTGCCGACACCCACCCGGCTGGTCACCCGCACCTCGCCGCCCTCCAGTCGGGCCAACTCGTGCACCAGGGCCAGGCCGATGCCGGTGCCCTCGTGGCTGCGCGAGCGCGCCCCCCGCACCCGGTGGAAGCGGTCGAAGAGCTTCGGCAGGTCCTGCTCGGCGATGCCGATGCCGGTGTCCGCGACGGTGAGGCGTACCTCCTCGTCGTCGGCGTCGAGGGTGACCCGGATCCGGCCGATGAACGTGTACTTCAGGGCGTTGGACAGCAGATTGGTGACGATGCGTTCCCAGTTGACCGGGTCGATCGTGACCGGCCGTGGCAGCGGCGGGCAGACCACCTCCAGGGTCAGCCCGGCCCGCTCCACGGCGGCCCGGAACACGCCGGCGAGCTCCGCGGTGAGCGCGGACAGGTCGACAGTCCGGGCATCGCTACGAGCGCGACCGGCTTCCAGGCTGGAGAAGGTGAGCAGGCTGTTGACGAGCGTCAGCAGCCGGGTGGCGTTGCGCCAGGCGGTCTCCACCCGCTCCCGCTGCACGGTCGCCAGGGGTGCGGTGGCGTCGGTGAGGGCGTCGGCCAGCGGGCCGAGCATGAGTGTCAACGGGGTACGGAACTCGTGGCTGACGTTGGCGAAGAAGTCGGTCTTCACCCGATCGAGCTCGGCCAACGCCTCGATCCGGCGCCGCTCCTCCTCGTACTCCTGGGCGTTGCGCAACGCCAGGGACGCCTGTTGCGCCAGGAGTTGGTGGAAGGACCGGTACGCCTCGTCGAGCCGTCGGCTCGGGCTGACCCCGGCCAGCAGGACACCGAGTGGCTGGTCCTCGTCGCCGGACGGCAGTGGCAGCGCCAGCGCGGTGTGGACCGGGTCGTCCCACGCGCCGGCGGGCAGCGTCATCCGGTCGGCGACGTCGGAGACCTGAGCCGGGCGACCCTCCGCGGCGTCCGGCAGCCCCCAGGCGTGCGCGATCGGGCCCGCGTCGGCCAGGTCGACGGTGTCCGGCAGCGCGCCCTGGACGCCGCCGGTGTGGGCGACCCGCCGCAGGGACGCGCCGTCGCGCAGGTAGATGGCGGCGAACGGCACGTCCAGCGGGTGGCCGCCGATCGTGTCGATCAGCCGGGCGCCTGTCGCGTCCACGTCGACGGTGCGACCGTCTCCGAGGACGGACAGGTCGCGCAGCAGCCGCAGCCGACGTTCGCCGACCACCTGCTCGGTGACCTCGCTGCACACGGTGAACACGCCGACGGTACGGCCGTCGTCGTCCCGGGCCGGGGCGTGCGAGACGCTGAAGTACGCCTCCTCGCGGTAGCCGGCCCGCTCCAGCAGCAGCCGCAGGGCCGGGACCCAGCTGGCCACCCCCGTCGTCATGGCCTGCTGGACCAGCGGGGCGAGCACGTCCCAGCCCTCGGCCAGGGTCACCCGCACGTCGTTGCCGAGCGCGGCGGGGTGCTTGTCGCCGATCAGCGTGGAGTACGCGTCGTTGTAGAGCTGGGAGAACCCCTCGCCCCAGAGCAGCAGCATGGGGTACCGGGAGGAGAGGACCAGCCGGACCGCGACCCGCAGGCTCTGCGGCCACCCGTCGACCGGGCCGAGCGGCGTACGGGCCCAGTCCAGCCCGGCCATCAGCCGACCGGTGTCGCCACCGCCGCTGAACAGGTCAATGCTGGGTCGTGTCACGCTCGACCCGGCTCCATCGCAAGCCCCCGTTCCGGGCCCGACGACCCCTGCTGGCGTTACCTACCCATCCTGGCACCTCTACTCACCTGTGCCGACGCCGGTACCCACCGTCGAACCGTCGGTGGTTCGGGACGAACGACCGATGCCCAATGCATCGACATCTGTAAGTGTCTCGGGTATCCCTTTAACCCCCGAGGAGCCCCCATGAGAGGCAGAACGCTGAGCGCGGGAGTCGCGCTCGCCGTGTTCGCCGGGATGACGGTGGCGCTGGCCGCACAGCCGGTGGCCGCGTCACCCACGACCGCGACGACGATGGCCCGGCCGATCGCCGCCACCGTTGCCGCGCTGGCTGCACCGGACATTTCGGTCACCAATGTCCAAGCCCACCTCACCCAGTTCAACAGCATCGCCACCAACAACGGCGGTAACCGGCGGGCCGGCTCGGCCGGCTACACGGCCTCGCTCGCCTACGTCAAGAGCAGGCTGCAGTCCGCCGGCTACACCGTCAGTGAGCAGTACTGCTCCAGCTGCCGGTACCCGTCGAACAACCTCATCGCGGAGTGGCGAGGCGGTCCGACCGACCAGGTGGTCATGTTCGGCGCCCACCTGGACGGTGTCTCGGCCGGTCCCGGCATCAACGACAACGCCACCGGCTCGGCGACCCTGCTGGAGAACGCGCTGGTCCTGGCCGCGCAGAACCCGACCATGACGAAGAAGGTCAGGTTCGCCTGGTGGACCGACGAGGAGCAGGGCCTCAACGGCTCCCGCTTCTACGTCAACTCGCTCAACTCCACCCAGCGCGGCTACATCAAGGGCTACTACAACTTCGACATGGTCGGCTCTATCAACGGCGGCTACTTCATCAACCGGGTCACCTCGACCACGGCGGCGCCGCTGAAGGCGTACTGGGACTCGTTGGGTCTGCAACCCGAGGAGAACGTCGAGGGTCAGGGCCGCTCCGACGACTACTACTTCCAGCAGGCCGGCATCCCCACCTCCGGCTACGCCGCCGGCGCCAGCGCCCGCAAGACCAGCGCCCAGGCGGCCAAGTGGGGCGGCACCGCCAACGCCGCATACGACCCCTGCTACCACCGGTCCTGCGACACCACCGCCAACGTCAGCGCCACCGTGCTGAACCGGGCGGCCGATGGCGTCGCGTACGCGTTGTGGCAGCTCGCCGTGAGCGGCGGCACCCCGACCTGCACCGGTGGTCAGGTGATCGGGAACGGCGGCTTCGAGAGCGGCAGCACCCCGTGGACCGCGTCCTCCGGCGTGATCACCAATTCCAGCAGCCAGCCGGCCCGGACCGGGTCGTACAAGGCGTGGCTGGGCGGCAACGGCAGCTCCAGCACTGAGAGCCTGTCGCAGTCGGTGACGGTGCCGGCCGGCTGTGCCAGCTACACGCTGTCGTTCTGGCTGCACGTCGACACCGCCGAGACGACCGGCTCCACGGCGTACGACCGGCTCACCGTGCAGGTGGGCTCCACCACGCTGGCGACGTACTCGAATCTGAACGCGGCCGCCGGCTACACCCAGCGCAGCTTCAACGTGGCCGGGTTCGCCGGTCAGACGGTGACCCTGAAGTTCACCGGCACCGAGGACTCGTCGTTGCAGACCAGCTTCGTGCTCGACGACGTGGCGTTGCAGGCGAGCTGAGCGCGTACCCGTGCAGGTGGGCCGCCGCCGGTGCTTGCTGGCGGCGGCCCGTCGCGTCGTGGGTCAGGGGAGCTGGGGGTAGAGCGCCGCCACGCCCCCGGGGAACCCGGCCTGCACCCGCCGGCTGACGTCGTCGGCGACGATCTCGTACGCGTCGGCCTCGATACCGTCCACGCTGAGCCGGGCGATCACCGCCGGGTCGGACTTCGGGCCGGTCACATTGGCGGCCATGTCGGTGTCCAGGTAGCCGACGTGCAGGCCGGCGACCCGGACGCCCCGCTCGGCGAGCTGGAGGCGCAGCGCGTTGGTCATCGCCCACTCGGCGGACTTCGCGGCACCGTAGGCGGCGTGCATCGGGAAGTTCACCCAGGACAGCACGGAGAGCACGTTGAGGATCGTTCCGCCGCCGTTGCCGGCGATGACCGGCGCGAACGCCCGGACCGTGGACAGGGTGCCGATGTAGTGGGTCTCCAGCTCCAGCCGGACGAGGTCCAGGTCGCCGTCGAGGAGGTCGGTCCGGGTGTCGATGCCCGCGTTGTTGATCAGCAGGTTCACGCCGCCGGCAAGCTCGGCGGCGGCGGCCACCGAGGCGGGGTCGGTGATGTCCAGGCGCACCGGCGTCACGCCGGGGAGGTCCACGGCGTCCGGGTTGCGCGCGCCGGCGTAGACGGTGGCGCCACGGGCGAGGAGTTCGGCGGCCAGGTGGCGGCCGAGGCCACGGTTGGCGCCGGTGACGAGGGCGGTGCTTCCAGAGATCTTCATGGCGGTCACGCTATCCCACCTGACTTCTGTTAACCAAAGTCAGCCATGTCACACCGACGCCCCCCTCAATCGGGAATGCGACCCGGACGCGGCGGCACCCCGGCCCGTGACGACTCGTATCCTTTCCGCGAAACCCCGCACGAGCCGAGATGGGAGACGGTGTGAGCAACCAGGCCGAAACGTTGGAGTTCCAGGCCGAGGCGCGTCAGCTCCTCCAGTTGGTGGTCCACTCGATCTATTCGAACAAGGACGTCTTCCTGCGGGAGCTCATCTCGAACGCCTCCGACGCCCTGGACAAGCTGCGGCTGGCCACTCTCGTCGACAAGGACCTCGTCGCCGACACCGACGACCTGCACGTGACGATCGAGGTCGACAAGGACGCCCGCACCCTCAGCGTGCGGGACAACGGCATCGGGATGACCCGCGACGAGGTCGTCCAGTTGATCGGCACCATCGCCAAGTCGGGCACCGCCGAGCTGCTGCGCCAACTGCGGGAATCCGCCGACGCGCGCGCCTCGCAGGACCTGATCGGCCAGTTCGGCGTCGGCTTCTACGCCGCGTTCATGGTCGCCGACCGGGTCACCCTGGTCACCCGCAAGGCCGGCGAGACCGGCGGCACCCGCTGGGAGTCCACCGGCGAGGGCACGTACTCGATCGAGGCGGTGGACGAGGCCCCGCAGGGCACCACTGTGACCCTGCACCTCAAGCCGGCCGACACCGAGGACAACCTGCACGACTACACCGCAGAGTGGACCGTCCGCGACATCGTCAAGCGCTACTCCGACTTCATCGCCTGGCCGATCCGGATGACCGTCGAACGCCCCGGCGCCGACGGCGAGGCCGCCACCAGCGAGGTGCAGACCCTCAACTCGATGAAGGCGCTCTGGGCGCGGCCCCGCGACGAGGTCGACGCTGCCGAGTACAACGAGTTCTACAAGCACGTCAGCCACGACTGGGCCGACCCGCTCGAGGTCGTGCACATGAAGGGCGAGGGCACCTTCGAGTACGAGGCGCTGCTGTTCCTGCCCAGCCACGCCCCACTGGACCTGTTCTCCCCGCAGGGCCGCCGAGGCGTCCAGCTCTACGTCAAGCGTGTCTTCATCATGGACGACTGCGAAGCGCTCGTCCCGACCTACCTGCGCTTCGTCAAGGGTGTGGTCGACGCGCACGACCTGTCGCTGAACATCTCCCGGGAGATCCTCCAGCAGGACCGGCAGATCCAGATCGTCCGTCGCCGCCTGGTCAAGAAGATCCTCGCCACGGTCAAGGACCTGAAGGCCAACCACGCCGAGCGCTACCGCACCTTCTGGACCGAGTTCGGCGCGGTGGTCAAGGAAGGGCTGATCGACGACACCGACAACCGCGACACCCTGCTGGACATCCTCTCCGTCGCCTCCACCCACGACGCGACCGAGCCCACCGACCTGGCCGGTTACGTCTCGCGGATGAAGGACGGCCAGAGCGACATCTGGTACGCCACCGGTGAGTCCCGGGCCGCCATCGAGAACTCGCCGCACCTCGAGGCCTTCCGGGCCAAGGGTCACGAGGTGCTGCTGCTCACCGACCAGGTCGACGAGGTGTGGGTCGAGCGGGTCGGCGCGTACGACGGCAAGACGCTGCGCTCGATCGCCAAGGGCGAGATCGACCTGGACACCGACGAGGAGAAGCAGCAGGCCGAGGCCGAGCGCGAGCAGCAGCGGCAGGAGTTCGCCGGCCTGCTCGAGTGGCTCGGCACCACGCTGACCGACAGCGTCCGGGAGGTCCGGCTGTCGTCGCGACTGACCACCTCACCGGCCTGCGTGGTCGGCGACGCCCACGACCTCACGCCGACCCTGGAGAAGATGTACCGGGCCATGGGGCACGAGGTGCCCCCGACCAAGCGGATCCTGGAGATCAACCCCGGGCACCCGCTGGTCTCCGGGCTGCGCAAGGCCCACGAGCAGGGGAGCGACCAGGCGGCCCTGACCGAGACTGCCGAGCTGCTCTACGGCCTGGCCGTGCTCGCCGAGGGCGGTGAGCTGACCGACCCGGCCCGCTTCACCCGGACGCTCGCCGACCGGCTGGCGCGCACTCTGTAGACGGTCGACCTCCCGGCCGGCGGGCCACCCGACCAGGGACCCGCCGGCCGGTTCGGCGTACCGGCGTCGTGCATCCGATCACCAACGGACACGTCGAGTCGCTCGGTGCTACACCGTGGCCTGGCTGCGTCACGAGGCCTGATCGGTACCGGTCCACAGTGCTCTCTGCACAGTGTCCGGCCGGCCGCAACCGCTGCGGACGGCGCCCCGCGTACCCCGGTGAAGAACTTCACAGGGGTTGGGCGATCGTCACCGAACGTGCCTAACGTCGGTCGGGTTCGCCACTGCGGACACCGCGGCCGGCAACGCCAAATCCTGCCCCCGGCCGTCGGAACCCAGTCACCCGGGCAGGAGCGGGGGACCCACACGTTCCTCGGTGCACGTCACCTCGGGGTGAAGCCGCCACCGTGCGGCCGGGCTCCTCGGCCCGAACCCGACAGCTCACCTCGCCGGCGTGGAGGAAGCTCACATGACGTCTGTTCACACGCCCCGTCATCGACGGGTCACCACCCGCCGCCTCGCCGTCGGCACCCTGGCCGTCGGTGCCGTCACCGGCGCTGTCGCCCTCTTCGGCCCGGCCGCCCCGGCGCAGGCCGGAGTCAACTGGGACGCGATCGCCAAGTGCGAGTCCGGCGGTAACTGGAAGATCAATACCGGCAACGGCTACTTCGGTGGCCTGCAGTTCTCGCAGAGCACCTGGGCCGGTTACGGCGGCAAGAAGTACGCCGCCCGCGCCGACCTGGCCAGCCGTGGCGAGCAGATCGCCATCGCCGAGAAGGTGCTCGACGGGCAGGGCATCGGTGCCTGGCCGACCTGCGGCAAGAAGGGCGGCTCGTCGGGAGGCTCCGCCACGAAGTCGACCAAGTCCACCGCGAAGTCGACGAAGTCCACCGCGAAGCCCACCGAGCGGCAGGAGCGGCCGTCGCGCGGCGAGCAGCCGGCGACCCGCAACCATGAACGCACCGCGGCGCCGGCCGGCGGCCAGACGTACCTGGTCAAGCCGGGCGACACCCTGTCGGAGATCGCCGACGCCCGTCGGGTGTCCGGCGGCTGGCAGGCGCTGTACGAACACAACCGGAAGCTGATCGGGGCCGACCCGGGTCTGATCTTCCCCGGTCAGAAGCTCAGCCTCTGACGGACGGCACACGAACGCTCGGCCGGGTCATCGGCCGAGCGTTCGTGTGTTCGGTGCTGGTCAGCCCGAGTGCCGGGCCGGGTTCGAGTCACGCCGCCGAGGCGGACGCCTTCGGCGCTCGACGCGACGCCACCGGGCCGGCGTTGCGACCCCAGCGAGAGGTCGATGCCAGATCGGTCCCGCCGTCGACGGTCACCTCGACGGAGTCAGACCCGCCGCGGGACAGACGCAGCGAATGCTCGGCGCCCTGACGGGCAGCGCAGGGCCAGGCCTGCCCGGCGCACTGGAGATTGCGGCAGTGACCCTCGTCGTCCGGCTCGTGGGCGCTCAACACGTCGATCGCCAGTTGCCAGAGCAGCGGGTCGGTCACGTCGTGCGGGCGCTCGGCGCCGCGGCTCGCTCGGTTGCTGGTGTCCTCGGACATGGTGGGTCCCCCCTTGTCAGGCTGTACCCCCCAAGGGTCACCCGTCGGCCGCCGGCTAAACCGCCGACCTGCTGTGATGTGTCTCCTGTCCCACCTCCGCGCGTGGACACCGCACGCAGATCGGTCAATCCGGCAGCAGCGGCATCTCGACACCCGGCTCCCGGCCGAGCAGGACCGCACGGGTGAGCGCCGTCGAGCCGAACCGGTCACGGACCGCGTCGACAGCGGCGTCCAACTCCGCGCCCGGGTCGCGGTGGAACGGCAACTCCGGCTGCACCGGACTGTCGTCCAGGTTGCCCACCGACACACCGATCAGCGTGACACCACGACTGTCGATCTCGGACTGGGCCGCCCGCAGCAATGCGCGCGCGGCGGCGAGCAGCGGCGTCGTGTCCGCTGTCGCCTTGCCGATGGTGTGCGAGCGGGTCGCCCGGCTGTAGTCGCCGAAGCGCAGCCGCAGCACCACAGTGCGACCGGACCGCCCGGCCGCGCGCATCCGCCGGGTGACCCGGTCGACCAGACCGGCGAGGATGGCGTCCAGTTCCGCCGGGGCGCGCGGGGTGCGACTCAGCGCGTGTTGGGCACCCATCGAGCCGCGTCGGCGACCAACCTGCACCGCGCGTGGGTCACGGTTGTGCGCCAGGGCGTGCAGGTGCCGGCCGGCACCGGACCCGAGCAGCGACACCAACGCGGCCTCACCGAGCCGGGCCACCTCGCCGACGGTACGGATCCGGTGCTCCCGCAGCTTCGCGGAGGTGACCGGGCCGACGCCCCACAACCGTTCGACCGGAAGCGGGTGCAGGAACGCCACCTCGGCGTCCGGTGCGACTACCAGCAAGCCGTCCGGCTTCGCCACCCCGCTGGCCACCTTCGCCAGGAACTTCGTGCGGGCCACACCCACCGTGATCGGAAGGTGGACCCGTTCACGAACCTCTCGACGCAGCCGCGCCGCGATGTCGGCCGGTGGCCCGACCAGCCGCCGCAGGCCACCCACGTCCAGGAACGCCTCGTCTATGGAGATCCCCTCGACCAGCGGAGTGGTCTGCCGGAAGACCTCGAAGACCGCGCGGCTCGCCGCCGTGTACGCCGACATCCGAGGCGGCACCACTATCGCGTCCGGACACAGCCGGCGTGCCTGCTGGCCGCCCATCGCGCTGCGGACGCCCCGCGCCTTCGCCTCGTAGCTGGCCGCGAGGACCACGCCCCCGCCGACGATCACCGGCCGGCCGCGCAGGCGTGGATCGTCGCGCTGCTCGACCGACGCGTAGAAGGCGTCCAGGTCGGCGTGCAGGATGCTGGCACCGGGCGACACGTACACATGTTCGCATGACATCCGGTGATCGCGGCAGTGACCTGGGCGGACGTGGCGTCAGTCGAGGCAGAACTCGTTGCCCTCCGGGTCGGCCATGACGAGGTGCCCGGCACCCAGCGGGGGAGCGGGCTCGTGGCGACCGAGCCGGGTGGCGCCGTGCGCGGCGAGCCGCTCGGCCTCCTTCTCCAGGGCCGCCATCCGCTCGTCACCCTCCAGCCCGGGTGCGGCCCGCACATCGATGTGTACGCGATTCTTGACCTGCTTGGGCTCGGGAACCCGTTGGAAGAACAGCCGTGGTCGCGAGCCCTCGGGGTCGACCACCGCCGACGCGTCGTTGCGGTGCTCCGGCGGCACCCCCATCGCGTCGAGCGCCTGCTCCCAGGACTCGAAGTTCCCGGGCGGGCCCTGTACCTGGTAGCCGAGGGCCTCGGCCCAGAACGCCGCCAACGCGGCGGGGTCGGCGCAGTCGAAGGTGATCTGCATGTCGCGGGCCATGTCAGCTCCCTGTCTCGTGATCCTGGTCGGTCATGGGACCAGCCTCTCGTGGATAGCGGACAGAACCGTTCCGCATTCTGTGTAACGATCGGCGCGTGACCGTCGAGGCGACGACCGAGCGAGTGTTGCGGCTGCTGGCGCTGCTCCAGCGGCGGCCATCCTGGACGGCCGCGGACCTCGCCGCCGAGCTCGGCGTCACCGACCGTTGCGTGCGTCGTGACGTGCGGCGACTACGTGCGCTCGGCTATCCCGTGCACGCGGTGCCGGGGGTCGGTGGTGGCTACCAGCTCGGTGCGGGCACCCGCCTGCCACCGCTGCTCCTCGACGACGAGGAGGCGATCGCGACGGCGGTCTCGCTGCGCCTCGCCTCGGGCGGCACGATCGCCGGCGCGGGCGAGGCGGCCCTGCGGGCCCTCACGAAGCTCGACCAGGTCATGCCGGCACGGTTGCGCGCCGAGGTACGGGCGGTGCACGGGTCCACGGAGACGCTCATGGGTCCGGTGGCCGAGATCGACGCGGAGGTGCTGGTGACGCTGGCCCGGGCCTGCCGCGACGCGGTGCGGGTGCGATTCACCTACGAGGCACGCAACGGTGGGCAGCACGAGCGGACGGTCGAGCCGGTCCGGATGGTCACGACAGGTCGCCGCTGGTACCTGATGGCCTGGGACGTGGACCGCGACGACTGGCGGACGTTCCGCCTGGACCGGATGGCTGCCGCGTTTGCGACGACCTGGCGTTTCCGGGCGCGCGAGCACCCGGACCCGGTCGCCTTCGTGCAGCGGGCCGTGACCGAGGCGTCGTACCGGTATCTCGCCCGGGCACGTGTGCGCGCGACGGTCGACCAGGTGCGGGAGGTGGTGCCACCCCAGGTGGGGCGGGTCGAGGACGACCGCGACGGGTGGTGCGTGCTGGTCGTCGGCGGGGAGCGCCTGGACTGGCTCGCCGCGCACCTCGCCCGTCTGAGTTACGAGGTGGAGGTGGTGGAGCCTCCGGAGTTGCGCGACGCCGCGGCCCTGCTCGCCCGCCGGCTCGCGGCGATGGCCGGCACGGCGTCACCGGACAGCGTGTAGTGACGCAGCGACACCGCGCTGCCGTCGGGTGCGGTCCACGCAGCGGTGCTGGTCCCGGTGCACCGCCATCCGGTCCGCTCGTAGAGGGCGGTGGCCGCGGCGCCGTCGGACGTCACCTCGAGCGTCAGATCGGTCCCATGTGCGCTCGCCCACTGGTGAACCCGGTCCAGCAGCGCACCGCCCAGCGCCAATCCCCGGGCGCTCGGCGTCACGAACAAACGTGCCACCTCGGCCGTCGGCCGGCCCAGCGACGCGCCCGCCGGCCCGGGCACCACCCGGTGCACCGCGACGTGCCCGACGATCGCCGCGTCGTCGGCGACAGCGACCCAGGCGTGGTCCGGGCGCGGCTCACTCAGCCAGCGGCGCGGGTCGGCGGGCCAGTTCAGGGGATACCTGTCGACCCGGTGGACCTCGGCGAGCGCCGCGACGCATCCGTCGAGGTCGGCGGCACGCCGTCGGCGGATGCGCGGTGTGCTCACAGGTCGTCGAACGGGAGTGCGTAGCGGAACTCACCCCGGATCGAGTCGCGCCACGCGGCCATCGGACGGGCCATGAAGTACTGCGGCCCCCAGGGCTGTGGCGGAGTGACGCCCAGGTCGACGGCGGGCCCGAATCCGAAGCGCGGGTAGTAGTCGGGATGCCCGAGCAGCACCACGAGCGGCTCGTCCCGCGCGTCGGCCGCGC
>NZ_JBSFBM010000161.1:0-14908 GCF_053592955.1 Micromonospora sp. NPDC002411
GCCGGCGTCGACGCGGCGCGCGCCAGCGCCGCCGCCGCGCCGGTGACGCCGGACCTGGGCGGCGGCTGGCGGCCGATCACCATCGAGGTCGCCGCCGGCGACCTGCCACGCACGCAGGCCGTCGTCGAACGCTTCACCACCGACGCGAAGGCCTCCGCGAAGGACGGTTCGGCGTACGTCGTGATCCCGAACCCGCAGGGACTCCAGGCCGACGAACACCCGTTCGCGAAGGATCTGGTACGCGCGCTGCGCGACGCGCGGGTGCCGCTGCGGTCGGTGGTGGGCTGACCCAGCCCTCTGCACAACGAAGCGCCCGTCCCCAGGTGTGGGGGCGGGCGCTTCGGCGTTCTGCTGACTAGGACCGCCGGGGAACCTCGGCGACGAACGCCCGCCAGGCCAGTGGCCCGAAGAGCAGCGCCGGCCCCTGCGGGTCCTTCGAGTCGCGCACACCGACGACACCTGGGAGGTTGTCCGCGACCTCGACGCAGTTACCGCCGCCGGAACCACTGCGGGTGGACTTGCGCCACACAGCGTCGATCAGGTCCATGACGTCTCCACTTCCTGCATGAGATCGAGTGACTGACGGCGGGGCAGCGCCTCGCTGCGAACCATCTCCCACCTCGACATGAGGGTATCCACGTCGTCGTCCCGGTCGATGACAACCCCGCCGAGTTGGTTCTCCATCTCCGCCACCCACTTGTAGTCGGGCAGCCGGGCCAGGCTGAACGGCCCGGTCAGGCCGACGTGCATGCTGACCTCGTCCGGCAACACGTGCACATTGATGTTCGGTCGCTCAGCAAGGGTGGTCAACTGCTTGATCTGCCCCGCCATGATGTCGCGGAAGTCCGCGCTGGCACGGCGGAGCACCGCCTCGGCGATAACGGCGACGAAGTGCGGGGCGTTCGCCTTCGTGAGGACCGCCTGTCGTTCCATCCGGTGTGCCAGCCGCTTCTCGACCTCGTCATCGCTCAACGTCTGGTTGCAGCGGATGACGGCGCGACCGTAACTCTCCGTCTGTAGAAGACCCGGAACGAGGCTCGGCTGAAAGGACCGGAGCTGCGTCGCGGTGCGCTCGGCGTCGAGCCATGGCAGGAACCAGGACGGTGCGCCGAGCTTGCCCACCATGCGCTCGAAGAGGCCGCCGTTCTTGAATGCGCGGTCGGCGCCCTTGATGAAGTCCATCGTCAGCGCCCGCGTCTCGCTCTCCACCGCGCTGACATGCGAGGCGCTGAATCCCGCGCCCCGCCCGAAGGACTCCTGGGTCATTCCGGCCGCCCCGCGGGAACGGCGGATCTCGCCCACGATGAACGCGGCGAGCGGGTGGGGCAGGTCGGCCATTCGGTACTCCCCCACAACCACTCACGCCGCTGTCCGGCGTGGAACGCTTCGCCAGCTCGATCCGAACCGGCGAGCATCGTCTCAGCGTAGTTGCCTCCACAGCGGAGCGTCAGTAGCGACGCGGCTGGTGGCGGCCAGGAAAGCAGGGCTGGCGACCTCCGAGGGCGGTTCCGTGACCCGCGAGCAATGCTTCAATGCCTCGGCGCTGCCGGCTCGGGGAGGGTGCGGAACAGCAGCCAGCTCAGCGCGGGCATCAGGATCAGCGGGGCGAGGGCCACCTGGAGGGAGACCGCGTCGGCGACACCGCCGATGAGCGGGCTGACCAGCCCTCCGACACTGACGGCGAGGCCCAGTGTGATGCCACTCGCGGTACCGACGCGGGTCGGGAGGTAGTCCTGGCCAAGGGTGATCTGGAGAGAGAACGGGACGTAGAGCCCGGCCGACGTGAGCGCCACGAACAGATAGAACACAGGTCCGGGGACGAGCACGACCCCCGCGACGGCGGCGACACTCACCAGATACGACCAGCGCACGACGACAACCCGGTCCCAGCGGCCGGCCAGGCTGCCTCCGACCACCGTTCCCACCGCTCCACCGAGATAGAGCAGCACCAGCGCAGCAGTCCCCGCCGCGGTACCGCCGCCGGCCCGCTGCGGCGCGTAGAGCGCCAGGAACGTGCTCAGACCGGCGAACGCGACGGCGCGGCAGACCACGGCCAGCGACAGGCGGCCGAACGACGCCATGTCGTCGGTCCCGACCATTCGAGGGGTGTCGGAACCGGCCTCCGTCGTCGTGCGAAGCGCGCGAAGGACAGGCAGGCACAGCACGCTGCCCGCCAGGGCCGGCACCACGAGCAGCGGAGTGAGCCGCAGACCGCCGCTGGCCACGACGGCGGCGACCAGCACGGGCGCGACGGCGAAGCCGAGGTTGCCGCCGAGGGAGAACCACCCCATCGCGGCGTGCCGTCCGTCGCTGGCGATCCGCGCGAGCCGGGCGGACTCGGGATGATACGCCGCGACTCCGATCCCGGAGACGGCCACGAAGGCCAGCGTCAGCGCGTACGAACCGGTGATCCCGCTGCCCGCGATCCCCAGCCCGCCCAGGATCGTGCTCACCGGCAGCAGCCAGGGCATCGCCCACCGGTCCGTCAGCGCACCGAACAGCGGTTGCGCCACCGAGGAGAGCAGCGAGGCGGCGAGCACCACGCCGGAGGCCGCCGCGTAGGTGTAGGCACGCTCGGCGATGAAGAACGGTATGAGCGCGGCGACGGCGCCCTGGTAGACGTCCACGCAACCATGTCCGACGGACAGCAGGATGATCGTTCTGTTTCTCCGCACGCCGCCATGCTCGCCGCTGTCGAACCTGTCGGGCTTCCGATAACCTGCCAACCAATGACGAAGATCCGCCATCGGCCGGTCGCACCGACCCGCGCCCAGCGACTGGCGTCCGGGTCCGTGATCGACGTGCACCGCCACGATGACCATCAGATCGTCTACGCCGCCCGTGGCGTTCTCGCCATCACCACCGACGCGGGTGCCTGGGTTGTCCCCGCGAGCCGCGCCATCTGGGTGCCGGCCGGAACCGCGCACGCCCATCAGGCCCACGGCACGCTCGAGCTGCACCTGATCGGCCTTCCGGCGACGGAGGATCCGCTGGATCTGACGGAGCCGACCGTGCTGACCGTCGGGCCACTGCTGCGCGAGCTGATCCTCGCCTACACCCGGGACCCACAGGACGACAGCCCGGGACGTGCGCGGCTGCGGGCCGTCCTGCTTGACCAGGTGCGGTCCTCGGCCGCGCAGCCCGTGCACCTGCCCACGCCCACCGAGCCCCGGTTGAGGGCACTCTGCGCAATCCTGTACGCCGATCCGGCCGACAACCGCACCCTTGCCGCGCTCGGCAGGCAGGTTGGCGGAAGTGACCGTACGCTGTCCCGCCTCTTCCGCTCCGACCTCGGCATGACCTTTCCACAGTGGCGTACCCAACTGCGGCTGCACCGTGCCCTGGTGATGCTGGCCGAGGAGGTCCCGGTCACCGCCGTGGCGCATCGGTGTGGGTGGTCGTCCGCCAGCGCGTTCATCGACGTCTTTCGGCGCGCCTTCGGGCACACCCCGGGCAGACACGGGCACCTGTAGAACGCGTCGTACGGGGCAGGCGCTTCGTTCGGATCACTACCGAACAGGCAGGTGACCAGGCCGAACATCCGTGTCGTGTTCGGAACAGACATCAACGGTGGATTGCTGCCAATTCCGATCAATACGCTGAGCCTCGTCCGCCGAATTCTTCGGTCCGATGTCACCAGCCCATGGAGGTCTCGCATGAAGGTCCAGCGTCTCGGGCTCACACTGTCGATGGTGTTCGCGGTGTCCACCGCCCTCGTTGCCGCCGGCTCACCGGCTTTCGCCGCCCACAACGACAACAACGAGACGACGCTCTGGGACGACAACGCACAGTGCCAGGCCGGTCTCATCGAGTTCATCGACTACGGCGAAGGCGCACCCGGCGGTGGCATGAACGACGACTATTTCGTCGTGACGGACACGTGCGCCAATGGTGAAGGAGTCCGGGCTCGCGTCTACGTCAACGGCGTCCTGGTCGGCGGCAGCAAGTACAACGGCGGCGGCTCCGGATCCTCGGTCATCTGGGACCCGGCTCAGATTTACGCGAACGACGTGGTCAAGATGGAGATCTGCGCGGCGAACGGTCCCCAGGACTACTCGGGTCTGCCCTGCGACGACAGGACCTTCCGCAGCGTAGACGGCTGACGGTCACCGACGGGCGGGCACATGTGACAGCGCCCGCCCGTCGCCCGAGCGGATCAGGCCGGCCTACGGTTTGCGGGCGACGCCGCTGTAGCCGGTGCGGGCGACCTGCGGGTCCGCGGTGGCCGGCGGCTCGGTGTGCGGCCACATGTTGACCAGCCCCGGCGGTTCGAGGACGAAGTCGCCGAAGAAGCGGGAGATGTCCGCGTGGCTCCGCGGCACGAACGGGCTGTTCGCGCGCGCGTAGATCGCCGAGATCCGGGCCATCAGGTCCGGGTGCACGTCGGTGCCGGCGTGCGACAGCGCCAGGTAGCTGCCGGGGGCGAGCGCGTCGCGGTAGGTGGCCACGATCCGCTGTGGATCCTGCTCGTCGGGCACCAGGTGCAGCACGAACATCATCAGCACCGCTACCGGGCTACCGACGTCGATCGCGTCGCCGATCGCCGGGTGGCCGAGGACCTGCTGCGGGTCGGTCAGGTCGGCCTGGACCACCGACACCGTCTTCGAGTCGGCGAGCAGAGCGCGGCCGTGGGTGCAGACCACCGGGTCGTTGTCGACGTAGACGACCCGCACGTCCGGATCGATGCGGTGCGCGATCTCGTGGACGTTGTCCTGGGTCGGCAGCCCGGACCCGAGGTCCAGGATCTGCCGGATGCCCTTCTCCTCGACGAGGTGTCGGACCGTCCGGGAGATCAGCTCGCGGCCCTGCCGGGCAGCCTCGGGCATCCATGGCGCCACCTGTAACACCATCTCGGCTGCCGCCCGGTCGGCGGCGAAGTTGTCCTTGCCGCCGAGGTAGTAGTCGAACATCCTCGCCGCGTTCGGCCTGTCCGGTTGCAGGCCGGTCTCGGGTTGTGACTGCGTCACGATCGACCACCTCTCCCCCGTCCGGTCCCGCAGCATAACGTCCACCATGATCGATCACCGGCCCCACAGCTCGGGTGCGCCGGCTGGCGCGGTCAACGCGCCGGCCGGTGCGCCCGACGGTCGCGTCAGCCGGTGGCGCACACCGTGCCGTTGAGAGTGAACGCCGTGGGCAGCACGTTCGGCCCGCCGTACGCGCCGACGAAGCCGGCACTCACGCTGCCGCCGGCGGCGATCTGCCGGTTGTCGTCGGTGGGCGTGACCCGCACGGCGGTGCCGACCTGTTCCCAGGTGGCGCTCCACCCGCTACTCACCTGCTGCCATTCGGTGGGCCAGGTCCAGGTGAGCGTCCACCCGTTGACCGGGCTGGTGCCGTTGTTGACGATCTCGATGCCGCCGATGTAGCCGTTGCCCCAGTCGTTGGCGGTGGTGAAGCGGACGGTGCACGCGCTGGTGGTCGGGCTACCGGTGGTGAAGGTCAGCGGTGGCGAGGCCCAGGACACCCGGCCGGCGGTGTCCCGGGCCAGCACGTTGACTGTGTACCTGCTGCCCGGCACCAGGTTGCCGACGGTGAACGAGGTGGTCGGCGTCTCGCCGAGCTGCTCGCTGGCCCCGCCGTTCTGCCGGTACACCTCGTACTTGGCGATCGGACTGCGGCCCGGGGTGGCCGCCGGCCAGGAGATCGTCGCGGCACGGTCGGTGACACCACTGGCTGTCGGCTGGCCCGGGGCCGAGGGCCGCCCGGCGGTCGCGCCAGCCGGTCGCAACACGAGCGTCGTCAACGAGTACGCCGGCAGCGTCCGGCTGGTGGCGGAGCCGTTCTGGCTGGTGGCGATGCCGGTCGCGCCGTTGGTGAGGGTCGACACCGTCGGGGCGGCGGCGGACGGGGTGAACCCGGCATAGTCGATGGTGACCGGGTGGGCGTTGTCCGGGTCCTTGTTGAGCAGCAGCAGTGCGAGGTCACCGTTGCCCCGACGGACGGCGTGGGCGGTCACCAGCGGCTCGTCGGAGCCGGCGCGGACGAACTGGTCACCGGTCTTCGCGAAGAGCTTCATCATGGTCAGCCCGTGGTACGGCGCGAACGGTGTGTTCAGTGGCGGTTGGCAGACCGAGCCGTCCTCGGTGCAGGCGCCGCTGGAGAGCATGCCGAAGTCGCCGTAGTCGGTCTGGCCGGCCACCTGCGTCACGGTGCCCATGCCGTTGTGCACGTTCCACCAGTGGGCGGTGAAGATGCCGTTCGCCAGGAGCGCGCTGTACGCGTCGGCCAGGAAGAGCGCGGCGGGCTGTGTGGTCCGTCCGGCGTCGACGTTCAGCTCGGTGAAGCTGATGCCGATGCGGTCGGCGTTCGGGCCCGCGTACCGGGTGAGGTGCTGTCGCAGCAGGTAGGTCGCGTCGGGCAGGTGGTTGGTGCGGGCCAGCGATTCGGCGGCAGAGCCACCCGGGTACCAGTGCACGTCCACGAAGTCGATCTTCGGACCGGCGATGGAGAGCACTGTCTGGTTCCACGGGCCCGGGTCACTGCCGGCGGTGATGCCGTCCGGCCAGTTGCCCGGCATCGTCAGCACCGCGCCGACCTTGATACTCGGGTCGACCGCCTTCATCGCGTCGGCGTACTCGACGACCAGCCTTGCGTACTGTGTCGCGCTCTTGTCCGGGTGGTCGTCCGCCTCCCAGGCGGACCCGTAGTGACCGTTGCCGTAGTTCTCGTTGCCGATCGTCCAGTACCGCGCGCCGTAGCGCTTGGTGACGTTCGCGTACCGCACCCAGTCGGCGGCCTCGGCGGGCGTGCCGGTGCCGTAGTTCGCGATGATCATCGGCTGCGCGCCGACCCGCCGGACGGCCGCCATGAAGGTGTCGAAGTCGGTTCCCGGTGCGACGTAACCGCCGGGCGCGGTGTGGTCCTTCCAGTGGTAGATGTCGGCGTACGAGCCGCCGGGGTAGCGCATCATCTGCACACCCGCGTCGCGGAGCAGGTCCGACGTCTCGGCGGTGCCGAGGTTCTGGTCCCAGATGGCGTGGTTGACGCCCAGCGCGGTGGCGGGCACGGTGGCCATGCCCGCGCGGGCGTCGACGGTGACGGCGACCGGGTCGGGCGCCGCGCTGGCGGTCGGGGCGTCGATGCCGGACAGCGCGGTCGCGGCGAGCAGCAGGCTCGCCAGGAGGGACGCGCGCCTCTTCTTCTGGATGCGCATGGGCTCGGTTCCTTCAGGGGAAGGGGTGGACGACGGACCTCGGTGGTCCGTCGCTCGTGTCACCCGTCCCCCCGGATCCGTACCGGATCCCGGTTGCCCATCGGACGGACATCAGCCCCGCGCGCACAGCTTGTCATCGACGCACAAGAATGTCATGGGCGTATCGCGAATCTCAAGGGCGTCACCGCTCCTTGTCCTCGCCGCGGCCGCTGCGACGCCTGCCGACGGCTGCGGCGGCCAGCAGGGTGACGACCGCGGCGGCCAACTGGAGGACGGCGCCCAGCAGGTCGACCAGGCTGGAGATGGCGTTGACGTCTGGCGCAAGGTCCATGAACGGCCTCCGGGTTAGTGCCCACCGTCCGCTTCCTGCGGAAGGCCCTCCCCCGGGCTCAGCGGTGACCACATGAGCGCCACAGCCATTGTGACACCCCCTTCCCATGCGGAGGAAGGGCGTGCGCGGTACGGCTTGACGACCGGGATGTTATCGCTCACAGTCGATGCGATGCGATCAGCGTCCGTGGCTCTCCGGGCGAGCCTCCGCTGGTCGGACTCCGACGGTCACGACGTGCTGCCGCCGGGTCCGCCGACCCATGACCAGAGGAATCGCCGATGAGATTCAGAACCGCACTGCTGGCTGCCGCGCTCACGACGACGCTCGCGACGATGGCGACAGTGGCAACTGTCGCCACCCCAGCGTCGGCCGCGACGCTCACCCAGGTGACCAACTTCGGCACCAACCCGACGAACCTGCAGATGCACCTGTACGTGCCGGACCGGGTAGCGGCCCAACCGGCCCTGCTCCTCGCGTTGCACTACTGCACCGGCAGCGGCCCGGCGGTACACACCGGCTTTGGCCTCAGCACCCTGGCCGACCGTTACGGCTTCATCGTGATCTACCCATCGGTGACGCGGAGCAGCAAGTGTTGGGACGTCTCCTCGCCGCAGGCCCTCCGACGCGACGGTGGTAGCGACCCGATCGGCCTCAAGTCCATGGTCGACCACGTCCGGAGCCGGTACCCCGTCGACTCCACAAGGATCGGCGTGGGCGGGTTCTCCTCCGGCGCGATGATGACCAACGTCATGCTCGGCCTCTACCCCGACCTGTTCCACGCGGGCTTCAGCTCCTCGGGTGTCCCGTTCGGCTGCTTCGCCACCACCAACGGCGCGGAGTGGAACAGCGAGTGTTCCGGCGGGCGGATCGTCCGGACCGGACAGCAGTGGGGTGACCTGGTCCGCAACGCGTACCCGAGCTACACCGGCAACCGACCCCGGGTCCAGATCTGGCACGGCACCACGGACACCACGCTGAGCTACGTCAACTTCGGCGAGCAGGTCAAGCAGTGGACCAACGTCCTGGGCGTGTCCCAGACACCCAGCTACACCGACTCACCGCAGACCAGCGCCACCCGCACCCGCTACGGCGGCACCGGCGGCACGGCGCCCGTCGAAGCGATCAGCTTCCAGGGGTACGGCCACTCCATTCCGTTCGACGCCGCCCAGGCCATCCGGTTCCTGGGCTTCGACACCACGAGCCCCACCACCCCACCACCGAGCGGCACCGCAGCACCGCTGCGCAACGTCGGCGCCAACCGCTGCCTGGACGTGCCGTCCAGGTCACAGACGAACGGCACCCAACTGACGCTGTGGGACTGTAACGGCGGCACCAACCAGCAGTGGACACCGACCACCACGAAACAACTCCAGGTGTACGGGACCAAATGCCTCGACGCCGAGGGGGCCGCGACCACACCGGGCACCCGCGTGATCATCTGGACCTGCGGCAGCGGCGCCAACCAGCAGTGGAACCTCAACACCGACGGCACGGTCACCGGCGTGCAGTCCGGCCTGTGCCTGTCACCGAACGCCGCCGGCACCGCGAACGGCACCACGATGGTCCTGGCGAACTGCACCGGCGGCAACAGCCAGAAGTGGACCCGAAACTGAGGCGGTGACCGATCGCGACAAGCGCCACCCGATTAGTCTCGCCGGCATGCGGGGACGTTTCGGTGTGGCGCGGTGGTACGAGGAGCACCGGCGGTTCGTCCGCCGTACTCTCTTCGCGTTGGTGGTGGGCGCGGTGCTGCTGGCCGGGGGTACGGTCGCCAGCGTGCGGTGGGTCCGCGACACCGCCGACGGCCATCTCTACAGCGAGTCCGACGTGCCCGCTGCGCCCGTCGCCCTGGTCCTGGGCACGAAGGTGGACGCCGACGGTACGCCGTCGGAGGTCCTCGCCGCTCGCCTGGAGATCGCGCGGCGGTTGTTCGACGCCGGGCGGGTGAGCGCGATCCTGGTGTCCGGCGACAACATGAACGCGGACTACAACGAGCCCGAGGCGATGCAGGGCTGGTTGGTCGACCGGGGTGTGCCGGCGCGGAAGGTGGTGCTCGACTACGCCGGTTTCGACACGTACGACTCCTGCGCCAGGGCCCGGCAGATCTTCGGGGTGCGACGCGCGACGGTCGTTACCCAGTCGTTTCACCTGCCCCGGGCCGTGGCACTGTGTCGACGGCTCGGCATCGACGCCCAGGGGGTGGGCGACGACAGCGCGAAACAGTACTCCCTGACCTGGCGGTTCGGCTCCATGCGCGAGAACGGCGCCTGCCTGAAGGCCGCGCTGGACGTGCTGTCCGGCCGGGAGCCCGCGCACCTCGGTCGCCGCGAGAGTGGCGTCGAGGACGCGCTCCGCGACGCCTGACGGCGAGGGCCGCGCGAACGTGACGAGCCGCGCGGCGCGGTCAGCGGGGTGGCGCGGCGCTGTCGCGGACGATCAGCTCGGTGGCGAGCTCGACCCTTGGGCTTTCGGTCTTCTCACCGCCGGCGAGGCGCAGGACGGTCCGTGCGGCCAGCATGCCCATCTCGGCCAGAGGTTGACGGACGGTGGTCAGCGGCGGGGAGCACCACCGGACCTCCGGCAGGTCGTCGAAGCCGACCACGCTGACGTCGTCGGGCACCCGTAGGCCGCGTTTGCGGACCGCCTCGTAGACGCCCAGTGCCATCTGGTCACTGGACGCGAAGATGGCGGTGGGTGGGTCGGGCAGGGCCAGCAACTGGGTACCCGCGCTGAAACCGGACTCGTGGTAAAAGTTGCCCGGTCGGATGAGGGCGTCGTCGATGGGGATGTCGGCGGCGCCGAGGGCGGCCCGGTAGCCGTCCATCCGGGCTCGGCTGCACATCAGGTGCGGCGGGCCGGCGATGAAGCCGATCCGCCGGTGCCCCAGGCTGATCAGGTACTGGTTGGCGCTCAGGCTGCCCGCCCAGTTGGTGGCGCCGATGGTGGGTGATTCCTGCGGGTCCACTCCGGCGGGGTCGATGATGACGACCGGCAGGTGGAGCCGGCGCAGCTCGGCCTGCAACGGCGGGTTCACCATCGACGTCACGAAGATGACGCCCTCGGTGGAGCGCGTACGCATGTTGTCCAGCCACTGCTTGGCAGAGGAGATGCGCCAGTGGATGGCCGAGACGACAGTGCCGACGCCGCTGGTCTGGCCGACGTCCTCCACCCCGCGGATGATCTCCACGGCCCACGGGCTGTCCAGGTCGTTGAAGACCAGGTCGATGAGGGCCGCGTCGGTACGCCGGGCCGGTGACCGGCGGCGGTAGCCGTGCCGGTTGAGCAGGGCCTCGACGCGCTCCCGGGTGTCGGGAGCGACGTCGGAGCGGCCGTTGATGACTCGGGAGACCGTGGGTACGGAGACACCCGCCAACCGCGCGATCATGGCGATGGTGACGTTTCGGCCGTTCTCCGCGCCCACGGTCCCCCCTCGTCGTACCGGAAGCTTCAGGTCTGCTCGCGGTGCTGCGATGTCATCCCTTGACGCTGCCGGTCAGGCCGCCGATGAGTTGACGTTCGGCGACCGCGTAGAAGCCCAGGGCTGGCAGCATGGACAGCACGACGTAGGCGAGCACCCGTGCGGTGTCGTCGGCGTACTGGCCCTGGAACGCCTGGACCCCGACCGGGAGGGTCCACCAGCTCTGATCGCTGAAGACGACCAGCGGGAGCATGAAGTTGTTCCAGCTGGTGACGATCGCCAGCACCGAGACGGTGGCCAGGGCGGGGCGCGCCATCGGCAGCAGGACCTTCCAGAAGAACCCGAAGGGGCCGCAGCCGTCGAGGACGGCGGCCTCCTCGACCTCGGCCGGGATGGTCCGGAAGAACTGGCGCAGGATGATGATGGTGATCGGCAGCCCGAAGGCGGCCTGGGGCAGGATGACGCCGAGCGGGTTGTCCAGCAGGCCGACGCTGCGCAGCAGCACGAACAGCGGCAGGATCGCCACCGCGAACGGGAACATCAGGCCGATCGCGAACAACGTCACCAGGAACTCGCGGCCCCGGAAGGCGTAGCGAGCAAAGACGAACGCGGCCATCGCCGCCGCGCCGACGACGATGAAGGTGCTGGTCACGGCGATGAGCAGGCTGTTGCCGAGCTGCCGCCAGAACACCCCGTTGCCCAGGATCTCGAAGTAGTTCGGCACCCACGGGTCGGGCCAGCCCAGCGGGTTGGTGGACAACTGGCCGTTGTCCTTGAAGCCGCCGAGCACGCCGAAGTACACCGGCACGACGATGAGCACGCCGACGGCGATGCAGACGAGGTGCAGCACGACGCTGCGGGTCCGCTGGGCGCGACTCGCCGTGGCGGTCATCGCTGGCCTCCCTGGGTGGTGATCGCGCCCGCCGTGTCACGACGCAGGACGATGCGTTGGTAGAACAGGGCGAAGATGAGGCTCAGCAGGAACATCACGATGCTGATGGCGCTCGCGTAGCCGACCTCGAAGCGACGGAAGCCGAACTGGTACATCGTGACGGCCAGCGTCTCCGAAGAGTGGATCGGCCCACCACCGGTGAGCACCCACACCATGTCGAACAGCTGGATGGTACCGATGACCGACAGGAAGATGCTGATGCGGATCGTCGGGCCGAGCAGGGGCAGGGTGACGTGTCGGAACGCCTGCCAGCCGGTGGCGCCGTCGGTGACCGCCGCCTCGTGCAGTTCCTTCGGGATGCCCTGCCGGGCCGCCAGGAAGAGCATCATGTAGAGGCCGAAGTACTTCCAGGACACCACCAGGAATACGGCGTACAGCACGGTGTCCGGGTCGGCGAAGACGGTGCCCGCGTCGGCGCCCAGCCACCGGGCGACCCCCTCGCCCAGCCCTCGGTTCGGTGAGAACACCAGGGTGAACAGGACGGCCGTGGTGACCTCGGAGAGCACGTACGGGGCGAAGAAGATCAGCCGATAGACGGCCCGCCCGCGAAGTGGCTGATTAAGGAGCATGGCTAGGGCCAGCGCAACAGGCAGCTGCACGACCAGGGACAGCACCACCAGAATCAGGCCACGCCACAGGTCGCCACGGAACGTCGGGTCGCCGAAGGCACGGGTGTAGTTGTCCAACCCGATGAAGTTCTCCGGCAGGCCGAAGCCGTTCCACTTGAAGAAGCTGGCGTAGGCGGCCACCACGATGGGGGCGAGGACCAGCAGTACGAACAGCGCCAGGGCAGGCGCCAGGAACACGGCGAGGACGCCACCCCGGCCCGGCCGGGGCTGGCGGCCACGCTTGCGCGCGGTGCCCGGCCCCGGTGCCGGCGGATCGGTCGCCGTGTCGCCGCGCCTCAGGTCGGACACGGTCGATGGCCTGGTCATTCCTGCTCCACTCGGGTTCTACGGCCGGCTACGGACGGGTGACGGGTCACGATCAGGCGGTCTTTGCCACCTGCGTGATGTCCTTGACGATCGCCGCCGGGGACTTCTTGCCGGCGATGATCTCCGCGACGCTGTCGTTGATCTGCTGCCCGAGCGCGGGCGCGTACGCCTGGTCGAGGTAGAGCTGGAAGCCGGTGTTCTTGGACAGGGCCTCCGCGACGGCCTTGTTGTTGGGGTCGCTGATGGCGGAGGTGGCGTCCTTCACCGTGGGCAGCACGGCGTTGGTCTGCGCGGAGCGCTTCTGGTTCTCGACGCTGAGCAGGAACTTCAGGAAGTCGATGGTGGCGGCCGGCGCGTCCTTGCCGACGGCGAAGCCGTTGCCACCGCCGAAGACCTCGGTCGCCGCGCCCTTGCCGCCGTCTACGGAGGGGAACGGGAAGAAGCCGAGCTTGTCGCCGAGGCCCTTCTTGCTGGTGGAGCTGGAGGCCTGCACCGCCGGCGCCCACTGCCCCATCAGCTCCATGCCGGCGTTGCCGTTGCCCATGGTGGCTGCCTGACCGTCGGGCGAACCGAACTCCGCGCCGAGGAAGCCCTTCTGGAACGGCTGCAGGTCGACGAGTTCCTTGAGCCGCTCACCGGCGGCGACGAGGTCGGGGGTGTCGAAGTTCTTGCTGTCGACAGCCTTCTGCAGCGCGTCGACACCACCGATGCGCATCGCGAGGTAGGACCAGTAGAAGTGGGCCGGCCACTTGTCCTTGCCGGCCAGGGCGACCGGGGTGATGCCGGCGGCCTTGAGCTTGCGGACCGCGTCGAGCACCCCGGTCCAGGTGGTGGGGGTCTCGGTGATGCCGGCGCGGGTGAAGAGCTCCTTGTTGTACCAGAACCCGACCATGCCGATGTCGAACGGAATGCCGTAGATCTTGCCGTCGATCGTGTACGGCTGCATGGCGGCGGGCAGGATGCCGGCGACCAGGTCCTTCACGTCGTCGGTGAGGTCCTTGACCAGGCCCGCGTCCACCTGCTGCTTCAGCACGCCGCCACCCCAGGACTGGAACAGGTCCGGCGGGTCGCCCGCCTGGGTGGCGGTGGTGAGCTTGGCCTTGAACGCCTCGTTCTCCAGGGGCTGGATGGTGAACGTGACGTTGCTGTGCGCGGCCTTGTACTCGTTGGCCATCGCCGCCCAGACCGGAAGCATCGGCTCGGTGTTCTGGATGTGCCACCAGTTGATGGTCTGCGGGGCGTTCGGGTCGCCGGACTTGTCGTCACCGCTACAGGCGCTCAGCAGGTACGCGCCAGCGCCGGCACCGGCGAGGCCGAGCAGCGTTCGGCGGGAAAGGTGCGGGGTCATGATCCATCCCTTCGGGAACTCACGGGGTGCTCGGTTGCCGGCACGGCCGGCGTGGTGGGAACCTATGGATCTCCGGAACTTTCAAAAAGCTTCGCCGGTATTACCGGTCGATGGCGGGCACGCTACGAGCTGTTTCCGCAACGGTCAAGCCCTCTGTCCTATTGCGAAAAGACCGGCTAGCGTAGGCAGGACTTCCAGCGATCCGGGACCGCAAGTTTCCGGAAGTTCCAGACAGCCCGTCCAGAGGAGCCCCTACGTGTCGACCGACATCGCTAACGTGGCGACCGCTACCCGGTCGATCCGCAACCCCGTCCTCGCCGGGTTCCACCCGGATCCGTCGATCCTGCGGGTCGACGACGACTACTACCTGGCTACCTCGACCTTCGAGTGGTATCCGGGCGTGCGTGTGCACCATTCGCGTGATCTCGTGAACTGGCGCACCCTGAGCGGGGTCATCACCGACCGCCGCCTGCTCGACCTGCGTGGCTGCGGTGACTCCAACGGCGTGTGGGCACCCGACCTGACGTACCACGACGGTCTGTTCTACCTCGTCTACAGCGACGTGGCCAGCTTCGCCAGCGGCTACTGGGATCCGCAGAACTTCCTGGTCACCGCCGAGGACATCGCCGGTCCCTGGTCGGACCCGGTGAAGCTGCACGGGCGCGGCTTCGACGCGGCGCTGTTCCTTGGATTCGAGGCTTTCGAACTCGGTGTTGAGCTGGCCGTACCCGTCGATCAGCACCACGTCGACACAGCCGACCTCCGCGC
>NZ_JBSFBM010000162.1:0-14780 GCF_053592955.1 Micromonospora sp. NPDC002411
CATCGTCTCGTCCCGAGGCGCGTTCCGGGGTGAACCGCACCAGCCGGCGTACGGGGCCAGCAAGGCAGGGTTGAACGCGCTGGGCCAGTCCCTCGCCGTGGCGCTCGCGCCGTACGGCATCACTGTCGCCACCGTCGCGCCGGGCTTCGTGGCGACCGACATGGTCACCGAGTACCTGCACGGCGAGCAGGGCGCGGCGATCCGGGCGCAGAGCCCGTTCGACCGGGTGGGCCGACCGGAGGAGATCGCGGCCGCGGTGCACTGGCTGGCCTCGCCGCAGGCCGAGTGGGCGTCCGGCACGATCGTCGATCTCAACGGCGCCTCCTACCTGCGCAGCTGATCCCGCACTCGGCGGCAAATCACCTGGTCGAAGAGGTGGCTGGCGGTGCACGGGCGGGTAAAGGCCTCCGACATGGCCGACTCCGCGCTGCTGGACCTCACCGCCGACTACCGGGTGGCCGACGGCCACGACGACGACCCCGTCCTGCTCCGACCCGACGGGACTCCCGTCGAGACCTGGCGCGAGGACTACCCGTACGACGACCGGATGGACCGTGACGAGTACGACCGGGACAAGCGGCTGCTCCAGATCGAGCTGTTGAAACTCCAGGACTGGATCAAGGATTCCGGCGAGCGTCTGGTGATCCTCTTCGAGGGCCGGGACGCGGCCGGCAAGGGCGGCACCATCAAACGCTTCATGGAGCACCTCAACCCGCGCGGCGCGTCGGTGGTGGCGCTCGCCAAGCCGGACGAGCGGGAAGCTGCCCAGTGGTACTTCCAGCGGTGGTTGGCGCACCTGCCGGCGGCCGGCGAGATCGTGCTGTTCGACCGTTCCTGGTACAACAGGGCCGGCGTCGAGCGGGTGATGGGCTTCTGTAGCCGCAAGGAGTACCTGGAGTTCCTGCGGCAGGCCCCGGAGCTGGAACGGATGCTGGTGCGCTCGGGCATCCGGTTGGTCAAGTTCTGGTTCTCCGTCTCCCAGAACGAGCAGCGCACCCGGTTCGCGATCCGTCAGGTCGACCCGGTCCGGCAGTGGAAGCTGTCCCCGATGGACATCGCCTCGCTGGACCGGTGGGACGAGTACACGGAGGCCAAGGAGGCGATGTTCTTCTGGACCGACACGGCCGACGCGCCGTGGACGGTGGTGAAGAGCAACGACAAGAAGCGGGCCCGGCTGGAGGCCATGCGACACGTGCTGAACCGCTTCGACTACACCGGCAAGGATCCCGAGGTGGTCGGCACACCGGACCCGCAGATCATCGGAAACGCCGGGCTGGACCTGGGCCCGGAGGAGGAGGTCGTGCCGGTGTTTCCGAGGCCCTGAACGGTCACCAGCGGCCGAGGCGGGTGGCGAGCACGCTGAGCGCCGCCACGCCGGCGGTCGAGGTGCGCAGCACCGCCGGCCCGAGCCGCACCGGCCGACCGCCGGCCTCGCGGAACGCGGTCAGCTCGGCCGGGGCGATGCCGCCCTCCGGGCCGACCACCAGGACGATCTCACCGGCGGTCGGCAGCTCGGCGGTGGTCAGCCGCTCGTCGGCCTCCTCGTGCAGCACGAACGCGGCGGCGGCACCGGCGATCCGACGGACCACCGTGGCGGTCGACTCGTCGGGCGCGCCGGCCACCACCGGCAACCACGGCCGGCGGGCCTGCTTGGCTGCCTCCCGGGCGGTCGCCACCCACTTCTCCCGTGCGCGTACGCCCCGGTCGCCGCGCCACTGGGTCACCGAGCGCGACGCCGCCCACGGCACGATCTCGTCGACGCCGACCTCGGTCATCGCCTGCACTGCCAACTCGCCCCGGTCGCCCTTCGCGATGCCCTGCACGGTGACGATCCGGGGTACGGGCGCGTCCGCGTACCCCCGGGAGGTGATGGTGACCTCCAGGCTGCCCCGGCCGACGGCGGTGACCACGGCGGCGGCCGTGCCGCCCCGCCCGTCGGCGAGCAGCAGCTCCTCGCCGACGCGCAGCCGCTGCACGGTGGCCGCGTGGTGCCCCTCCGGGCCGTCCAGGGTCAGCGCGTCGCCGGTGGGCAGCGCCTCGACCAGGAACAGCGGTGCGGACACCTCAGGCGTGCCCGTTGAACGCGTCGCGCATCCGCGAGAAGAAGCCGCCCTGCTTGGACAACTCGGCGACCTCCTCACCACGGGTCTTGGCGAAGTCGCGCAGCATCTTCTCCTGGTCCGGGTCGAGCTTGGTCGGGGTCCGCACGTCCAGGTGCACGTAGAGGTCGCCCCGGCCGGTGCCGCGCAGGTGCGGTACGCCCCGGGCGCGCAGTCGCAGCGTGCTGGCCGGCTGGGTGCCGGCCTTGACGTCCACGGTCTCCTCGCTGTCCAGGGTCTTGATGGTCAGCCGGGTGCCCAACGCCGCCGCGGTCATCGGCACGGTGACCCGGCAGTGCAGGTCGTCGCCCTTGCGGGAGTAGACGTCGTGCGGCCGCTCGTGGATCTCCACGTAGAGGTCACCGGCGGTGCCGCCACCGGGGCCCACCTCGCCCTGCTGGGCCAGCCGGATCCGCATGCCGTCCTCGACGCCGGCCGGGATCTTGACGGTCAGCGAGCGGCGGGTCCGCACCCGGCCGTCGCCGGCGCAGGTCGGGCAGGGGTGCGGGATGGTGGTGCCGTAGCCCTGGCACACGGTGCACGGCCGGGCGGAGACGACCTGGCCGAGGAAGGTGCGCTGCACCGACTGCACCTCGCCCCGACCGGCACACGCCTCGCAGGTCGCCAGGTGCGTGCCGGCGGCCGTGCCGGCGCCGGAGCAGGTGGTGCAGAGCACTGCGGTGTCGACGGTGATCGGCGCCTCGACGCCGAACGCCGTCTCGTGCAGGTCGAGTTCGAGTCGCAGGATCGCGTCGGCGCCCGGGCGGGTACGCGGGCGCGGGCCACGGGCGTTGCCCCCGGCACCGCCGAAGAACGCGTCCATGATGTCCTGGAAACCGACGAACGGACCGGCGCCTCCGGGACCCCCGGGGCCGCCGGCACCGCCGCCGCCCGGGGCGAGCGGGTCGCCACCCAGGTCGACGATCTGCCGCTTCCGGTCGTCCGAGAGGACCTCGTACGCGGCGTTGATGTCCTTGAACTTCTCCTGAGCCTCCGGGTCCGGATTGACGTCCGGGTGGAACTGGCGCGCCAGCTTGCGGTAGGCGCGCTTGATCTCGTCATCGGAGGCTTCCCGGCTCACACCGAGAATGCCGTAGTAGTCCCTGGCCACTGCGTTCCGTGTCCTCATGTTCGTCTCGCGTTGCGCCGATCCGGCAGCCGCCGGCCGTCGGCCCTGACTGGTCAGTTCTGGGCCAGCAACTCGCCCACGTAGCGTGCCACGGCGCGCACCGTGGCGATGTTGCCGGGGTAGTCCATCCGGGTGGGCCCCAGCACCCCCAGACCGCCGACGATCGTCGCGCCCGGGCCGTAGCCGGTGCTGACCACCGACGCGGCCCGCAGGTTGTCGAACTCGTTCTCGTCGCCGATCAGCACCCGGGTCGTGCTCGGCTCGGTCTCGCCGATGAGCTTGAGGAGCACGACCTCCTCCTCCAGGGCTTCGAGGATCGGCCGCAGGGAACCCTGGAAGTCGAGCAGACCACCCCGCGTGAGGTTCGCGGTGCCGGCCAGCGCGATGCGTTCCTCGCTCCGCTCGACGAGCGTCTCCAGCAGCACGGTGGAGAGCATGGTCATCGTCGGCCGCAGCTCGGCGGACGACTCGTCGACCAGTGCCTGCACCAGTGGCGGGGTGTCGGACAGCCGGGCCCCGGCCAACTTCTCGTTGACCAGCCGACGCAGGTCGGTGACGTCGTCGGCGGGCACCGGCCGGGGCAACTCCACCAGCCGCTGCTCCACCCGCCCGGTGTCGGCGATCATGACGAGCATCAGCCGGGTGGTGGAGATCGGCACCAGCTCCAGGTGCCGCACCGAGGAGCGGGCCAGGCTCGGGTACTGCACGACGGCCACCTGCCGCGTCAACTGGGCGAGCAGCCGCACCGTGCGGTGCACCACGTCGTCGAGGTCCACCGCTCCGACCAGGAAGCGCTCGATGGCCCGGCGCTCGGCCGGACTGAGCGGCTTGACCCGGGACAACCGGTCGACGAAGAGTCGGTAACCGCGGTCGGTGGGCACCCGGCCGGCGCTCGTGTGCGGCTGCCGGATGTAGCCCTCCTCCTCCAGCACGGCCATGTCGTTGCGGACCGTGGCCGGGGAGACCCCGAGCTGGTGCCGCTCGACCAGCGCCTTGCTGCCGACCGGCTCCTGGGTGGAGACGTAGTCCTCGACGATGGCGCGGAGCACGGCGAGTTTTCGGTCGTCGAGACCCATCCTCCGCACCTCCTGTCGCACGTCGGCCGCCGGCTTCCTGGGCCGGCCGGGCCGTCCTGGCACTCGACTGTAGCGAGTGCCAGTCTACGTCGAGGTACCCGTCGACGCGATGATCAACGGCGGCCCGTCGGTGCGGCCCGCGCCACCTCGCCGGACCCGAACGGCCCACACTGCCGGGAGGTGTTGCTCTGGTGCGGCGTTGCCCGGTGCCCCTACCGTGACATCCATGACTGAACCTCCTCGCCCTCCCGGCGCGGGTGACCCCGGCAACTACCCGCCGGAGCCGACCTCCCCGGGTTCGTACCCGTCGGCCGAGCCACCCACCGCACCACTGTCCGGGGCACCCGGCCCGGGCGGCTATCCCCCGCCCGGTGGCTATCCGCCGCCCACCGGTGACCAACCGCCGTCAGGCGGCTACCCTCCGGCGGGCGGCTACCCTCCGCCCGGGGGCTACCCCCCGCCCGGCGGCGGCTACCCGACCGGTGGCGCGTACGGCGGCCCCGGCGGCGGCTACGCCAACAACGAGGACAAGACCTGGGCGCTCGTCGCGCACTTCGGCGGCGCCGCCGGCATGATCATCAGCGGCGGTGTGCTCGGCTGGATCGGCCCGCTGGTGGCCCTGCTGGCCCGTGGCAACCAGTCCCCGACCGTGCGGACGCACGCCGTGGCGGCGCTCAACTTCCAGCTCATCTGGTCGATCGTCGGCCTGATCGGCTGGGTGCTGTCCTGCATCCTGATCGGCTTCATCGGGGTCGGCGCGGCCATCATCCTCGGCGCGGTGTTCGGCATCCTCGCCGGCATCAAGGCCAACGAGGGGCAGCTCTACCGCTATCCGCTCTCCGCGAGCTTCGTCAAGTGAGACCACGGGCCGGCCGCTCCCCCGGCCGGCCCGCCCCGCTAGGGCCTGTGTCAAAGTCCTCGGTCGAGCCGAGGCGGAGTCCGGGCGGCGGTCCGGTAAGGCGGATGTTCGTTCGGATACCGGTGTTGTATCCGGGCGAATATCCAACGCGGCCGGTCGTCGTCCGGGCCCGCCGCAGGCCGGCCAGGGGCTTTGACAGAGGCCCTAGGGCAGCAGGTCGCGCACGACGGCGTCGGCGAGCAGCCGCCCGCGCAGCGTGAGCACGGCCCGGCCGGCCGCGTACTCGTCGGCGGCCAGCAGGCCGTCGGCCAGTGCCCGCTCGGCACCGGCCCGGCCGGCGGCGTCGAGCACTGTCAACGGCAGGCCGCTGGCGAGGCGAAGCCGCAGCATCACGTCCTCCATGTGCGCCTCGTCTGCCATGAGCACCTCCCGGGCCAGACCCGGAGACGCGCCGGCGGCCAACCGCTGGGCGTACGCGGAGGGGTGCTTGACGTTCCACCACCGCACGCCGCCGACGTGGCTGTGTGCTCCCGGCCCCAGCCCCCACCAGTCCGCGCCGGTCCAGTAGAGCAGGTTGTGCCGGCACCGAGCCTCGTCGGTGGCCGCCCAGTTGGAGACCTCGTACCAGGAGAGTCCGGCCGCGTCGAGCGCGGCCTCCGCGGCCAGGTAGCGGTCCGCGGCCACGTCGTCACTGGGGTACGCCAGTTCGCCGCGCCGCATCCGGGCGGCGAGCCGGGTGCCGTCCTCGACGATCAGGGCGTACGCGCTGACGTGGTCCACCCCGGCGGCGACCACCTGCTCCAACGAGGCGGCGAAGTCCTCGGCCCGTTCTCCCGGCGTTCCGTAGATCAGGTCCAGGTTCACGTGCTCGAACCCGGCGTCGCGGGCTTCCAGCGCGGCGGCGGTGGCCCGGCCGGCGCTGTGTTTGCGGTCCAGGATCGCCAGCACTCCCGGCGACGCGGACTGCATGCCCAGTGAGATCCGGGTGTAGCCGGCAGCCCGCAGCAGCTTCAACGATTCCGGGGTGACCGATTCCGGGTTGGCTTCGGTGGTCACCTCGGCGTCGGCGGCCAACCCCCAGGTGCGGTCGATGCCGTCGAGGATGCGGGCCAGGTCGTCGGCGGGGAGCAGGGTGGGCGTGCCGCCGCCGACGAAGACGGTGTCGACCCGGGGCGGTGGGCTGTCGCCCAGCACCCGGGCGGCGAGCGCCAGCTCGGCCAGGACGGTGTCGGCGTACCCGTCGCGGCTCGCGCCACCGCCCAGCTCGGCTGCCGTGTAGGTGTTGAAGTCGCAGTAGCCGCAGCGACTGGCGCAGAACGGCACGTGGACGTACACGCCGAAGCCGCGCGCGCCGACCGCCGTGGTGGCGGTGGCGGGCAACGATCCGTCGACGGGGACGGTCTCACCATCTGGAAGGACGCCGGGCATGGCCACTAGTGTGCCCGGCATGACCTCTCCCGACGTCCTCGTGCGGGTCGCCACGGCCCGTGGGGTGACCACCCTCACCCTGGACAGCCCACACAACCGCAACGCGCTCTCCACAGCTCTCATGACTCAGCTGCTGGCCGGGCTGGGCGACGCGATCGCCGACGAGACGGTACGGGCGATCGTGCTCGACCACACCGGCCCGGTCTTCTGCTCCGGCGCGGACCTGAAGGAGACGGCCGCCGCGTACGCCAGCGGGACGGTGCCGGCCGGCATGCTGGGTGACGTGCTCGCGGCGATCTGGGAGTGCCCGAAGCCGGTGCTGGCCCGGGTGGGTGGGCCGGCGCGGGCGGGCGGGCTGGGCCTGATCGCCGCCGCCGATCTCGCGGTCTGCGCCGACGAGGCGACGTTCGCGTTCACCGAGGTGCGGATCGGGGTGATCCCGGCGGTGATCTCGGCGACCGTGCTGCCCCGGCTGCACCCGCGTGCCGCGGCCGAGCTGTACCTGACCGGGGACACCTTCGACGGGCGGCGGGCCGCCCAGGTCGGCCTGGTCACGACCTCCGTGCCCGCCGCCGAGCTGGACGCCGCGGTGCGGGGCTACTGCGACTCGCTGGTGCGGGGCGCTCCCGGCGCCTTGGCGGGCGCGAAGGAGTTGCTGCGTCGGCCGGGCACTGCCGAGCTGCGCGCCGACCTGGCCCGGCTGTCCGCCCTGTCGACCAGCTACTTCCTCTCCGACGAGGGGCGCGAGGGAGTCACCGCGTTCCGGGGAAAGAGATTGACTCGATGGGTGGCCGCTCTGGACGGTGGTTCCGCTGATCATGCCGGGTAGGGCCGGGGCTCACCGGTCGGCAGAGCGGGGCCGCCGCCCCGCAGTGACCGTCGTGGGCGCCGCCTTCGGTCGGCGGCGCCCACACCTCGGTCACCACGCGGTCGCGCCGCCGTCGACCGGGTAGTTCGCGCCGGTGATGTAGGACGCCCGGTCGGAGGCCAGGAACACCACCAGTTCGGCGACCTCCTCGGGTTGGGCGAACCGCTTCAGCAGCGTCTTGCCGGTGATCGCGTCCCGGGCCGCCTGGTTGTCACCCAGGTCGCGCTCACTCGCCGGGCTGATGATGGGCCCGGGGCTGACCGCGACCGCCCGGATGCCGTGCGGCGCGCCTTCGAGAGCGAGTTGTCGGGTCAGACCGATGACACCGGCGTTCGCCGCGGTGTGGCCGACCATCGGTGGGACGTGACCGGCGATCGTCCCCGCCATGGAGGCGGCGTTGATGATCACGCCACCACCGCGTCGCACCAGGTGCGGCCAGGCGAACTTCGACACGAAGTACGGAATGTCGAGTTCGCCGGTGATGGTGTACCGCCAGTCCTCGACCGAGAAGTCGGGCATCGGGCCGAAGCGCAGCGCCGCCGCGTTGTTGTAGACCACGTCGAGCCCGCCGTAGGCCGCGACGGCGTCCTCGACGAGTGTGCGCACCTGGTCCGGGTCGGTGAGGTCGACCGGCGCGATGCCCGTCATCTCACCGCCGGCGGCGCGAACGAGTTCGACAGTCTCGTTGTTGCCGTCGACCTGGATGTCGGCGCCGACGACCTTGGCGCCTTCCCGCGCGAAGATCTGCGCGGCGACGCGTCCCAGACCGCCGCCGGTGCCGGTGACGAGTACGACCTTGCCGTCGAGCGTTCCCATGGAACTCCTCCTTGCTCCGTGACCGGTCTGGTCGCCTGGATCGGCGGCCGGACGGGCCAGCGATTGACATGTCAACTGAGGTAACCCCTTGACCGGTCAACCACTTCCCGACGAGCCGAAGCCGTGACCGGCGCGACAGGTCGACCAGGCGGCCACGCACAGTACTGATGGCGGACGGACAGGGCGGGTGCCAGATGCCCCGATTATCGGCATTCCGGCAGGTGAGACCGGGGCCAAAGCGGGAATGTCCCGATCGGCACGCCTCGGCAGAGCCGGTCCCGAACCGCTCAGACGACCCGGAGAGGGCCGCGGGGGACGTACGCTTGTCGGACTGTCGATCTGGGGGTGTGGGTGCGAACTCGGGCAGCCGTGGCGGGTGGAGTGGTGCTGATCCTCGTCGCCGTGATCGCGATCTGGCTCGTCGTACGGCAGGTCGGTGACCGCCTCCAGTTGCCGCTGGCGGCCCGGAAGTGCACAGTGCAGGCCGACGGTCGGGTCGCGCTCGACGCCGACCAGATGGCCAACGCGGCGACCATCGCGGCGATCGGCGCCCAACGCCGCATGCCCGAGCGGGCCGTGGTGGTCGCGCTGGCCACCGCCTACCAGGAGTCGGGGCTCCGCAACCTCGCCGACGGCGACCGCGACTCGGTCGGCCTGTTCCAGCAGCGGCCGAGCCAGGGCTGGGGCACCCCGGCGCAGATCCGCGACCCGCGCTACGCGGCCAACCGGTTCTACGCGGCACTCAAGAAGGTGCGCGGCTGGGAGAAGATGCGCGTCACCGACGCCGCCCAGCGGGTCCAGCGCTCGGCCTTCCCGGAGGCCTACCAGAAGTGGGCCGACGACTCCGAGGTGCTCAGCCGAGCCCTGTTGGGAGACGCCACCGGAGCGGTCGCCTGCACGGTGGGGCGTACCCCGGTGATGCACGGCGCGGCGGCGGCCGCGCAGTTGACCCGCAACCTGGTGCTGGACTGGGGGCTGAAGGGCACCGACCCGGCCGACCCGACCGGGTTGGCGGTCACGCCGGGCGACCAACGCGACGGCTGGCGGTACGCGCACTGGCTGGTGTCCCACGCACAGGATCACGGGGTGAAGCGCGTCCGTTTCGGCGACCTGGAGTGGACCGCCCGAGCGGGCACCTGGGGGCGGGCGAACGGCGGGCAGAGCCCCGCCGGCCAGGTGGTCGCCGAGGTGTTCAACGAGGGCTGACCGGCCCGGATCTCTTAACCGGCAGTCACCGCACAATCGGACAAGTGCCCATCAAAGGCCGTATCGAACACGAAGATCTCACTCTCCGAAGTTCTCCCGCTGCGTGGGGTCCCGCTGCGGCCCACGCATCGAAGACCTCCTCCCCGAGGCCATGTCCGTCGCGTTACGATCGGCGGCCTGTGCCAGAAAATGATTCACCTCATGGGGAGGGGTACGACGCGGTGTTCGATTACGGCGACCGGACCGGTTACGAACCGATCAGCGACACTGACCGCAAGGAGTTCCACGAGCAGGGCTTCCTCCTGCTGCGCAACGTCCTGACGGAGGACCACCGGGCGGCGCTGGAGGCGGCGGTCGACCGCGTCTACGCGGAGGAGCAGGCCAAGGGCACCACCAAGAAGGACGGCACCCTGCACCTGCTGGGCTTCCTGGAGCGCGACGAGCTCTTCGGCGAGCTGCTCACCCACCCGATCGCCTTCCCGTACATGTGGGGGCTGGCCGGCTGGAACATCTACACCCACCACAACCACCTCGACGTCACCCCGCCGGCCGCCGAGCCGGAGAAGCCGTACTGGGGTTGGCACCAGGACGGGTACCGGCAGAACTCCGACCCGGAGACGATGGACCCGAACCTGCCTCGGCCGATGTTCTCGCTGAAGGTCGCGTACGTGCTGTCGGACCTCTCCGAGACCGGCCGCGGCGCCACCAAGGTCATCCCGGGCAGCCACCTGTGGAACTCCCTGGACCGGCCCAAGGACCTCAGCGTGCACAACCCGGACCCGGAGGGCACTGTAGAGATCACCGCCAACCCGGGTGACGCCTTCATCTTCGACCGTCGGCAGTGGCACTCGCGGTCGACGAACCTGTCGACCATCACCCGCAAGATGCTCTTCGTCGGCTACACCTACCGGTGGATCCGTCCGCTGGACGAGCTGCACCCCGACGTGAACGGCGAGTGGTACCGCAACCGCACCCCGGTCCAGCGCCAGCTGATCGGTGAGGGCACCCACACCGCCAACTACTGGGGCATCAACTGGGACGGGTACGTCGACGACGAGATCCCGCTGCGCAAGGAGCTCAAGGAGCGCGGTCTGCTCGACCGCAACATCCCCTGGCTCCGCTGACCCGATCGCGCGAAAGCCCCTGCCGTCTGGTGACGGCAGGGGCTTTCGTGTCTCAGCTGCGGGCGGCGAGGCGGCGGCGGGCCTTCTCCCGGATCGGCTCCGGCAGGTCCTCCGCCTCGAGCAGCCGAGGCAGCAACTCCGGCTCCAGGCTGGTCGCCCGGAACACCTCGCCGATGGTCACACCATGCGCCGGTCGTTCCACCACCTCGACCGGGTCGCCCGGGCCGACCTCCCCCTCGCGCAACACCCGCAGGTAGGCGCCGGGCAGCGCCCGGGCGGTGAACCGCTTGATCAGATCCGGTACGCCCCAGAATCCGGCGAAGGTGGTGCACGGCGTACGCGGCTTGGTGACCTGGAGCAGGGCGGAACCGACCAGCCACTGCTCGCCGATCACCGCGCCGGTCACGTCGACCGCGTAGGTGGACAGGTTCTCCCCGAAGCCACCCGGTCGGACGTCGCGGCCCAGCTCCGCCGACCACCAGGCGGCGTCCTCCTCCGCGTAGGCGTACACCGCCTGGTCGGGGCCGCCGTGATGGGCTCGCTCGCCGATGAAGTCGCCGACCACCCCGTCGACGCGGACCAGCACCGGGCCGTCCACCGGCCGCTTGTCGATGCCGCTGCGACCGCTCGCGTCGCCGGCCCATTCCGCCTCGGTCACCACGCCGAGGTTCACCGCTGCCACCCTGCCCGTCATGGCCGTCAGCATAGGCCCGCCCTTGGGACGTGGGGTCAGCCCTTGACGGCGCCGGCCACCAGGCCGGAGACCATCCGGCGCTGCACCAGCAGGAAGAAAATGATCACCGGCAGGGTGAACAGCGTGGACGCGGCCATCACCGGCCCCCAGTTGGTGTCGTCGCGGCCGAAGAAGAAGGTCATCGCCACCGGCAGCGTGTAGCTCCCCTGGTCGTTGATGAACGTCAACGCGAAGATCAGCTCGTTCCAAGCGGTGATGAAGGAGAAGATGCTGGTGGCCACCAGGCCGGGCGCGACCAGTGGGAAGAGGACCCGCCGGAAGGTCTGGGCCCGACTCGCCCCGTCGATGGCCGCCGCCTCCTCCAATTCCTTGGGCACCGCGGCGACGAATCCGCGCAGCATCCAGACCGCGAACGGCAGCGAGAAGCCGAGGTACGTCAGGATCAGGCTGGGCAGGGTGTTGTAGAGCCCCAGCCGCTGGATCATCAGGAACAGCGGGATGACCAGTGCCTCCAGCGGGATCATCTGCACCACCAACAGCATGATCAGGAAGCTGGTCCGCAGCTTGAAGCGGAACCGGGCCACCGCGGTCGCGGCCAGCAGGGCCACCAGGCCGCTGAGCACCACAGTGGAGACGGCGACCAGCGCGCTGTTGAGGAAGAAGTCGAGGAAGCTCACGCCGGGGATCAGGTTGCCGGTCAGGATCTCCCGGTAGTGCGCCAGCGTCGGGTGGGTCGGCACCGGCTGCGGAGTGGCCGAGAAGATCTCGCTGCTGGGCTTCAGCGACGTGGAGATCATCCAGTAGACCGGGAACGCCGCGAAGAGCGCGACCAACAGGCCGGCTGCGTTGAGGGCGAACTTCTTCATGACTCGTCCTCCTGCCTGAGCACCATCCGAACGTAGAAGCCGGTGACCACGAGCAGGATCAGCGTGAGGATCACCGCGATGGCCGCGCCGAGTCCGTACTTCGGCGGCGGAGAGAAAGCCTCGGCGTACGAGTAGATGGCGAGCATGAACGTCGGCCGGTCCTGGGTGCCGCCGGCCAGCACGAACTGCTGGGTGAAGACCTTGAAGTCCCAGATCGTGGAGAGAATGATCAGGATCCCGAAGACCGGGCGCAGCAACGGGAAGGTGATCTTCCAGAAGACCCGCCACGGGCTCGCGCCGTCCACCCGGGCCGCCTCGTGCAGCTCGCTCGGCACGCTCTTCAGACCGGCCAGCACACTCACCGCGATGAACGGGAACGAGTGCCAGACCACCACCAGGGTGAGGATGGCGAAGAAGAGCAGCGGCGAGTTGAACCAGCCGTAGCCGGTCCAGTCGCTCCGACCGAACAGGGCGTTCGAGAGCCCGTCCGGCAGGGCGTTGAACAGCCACGTGGCGAGGCCGCTCGTGTCGTCGAAGATCCACTTCCAGACGATGGTGCCGGTCAGCGCCGGGGTGGCCCAGGCAAGCATCACGCAACTGGCCACGAAGGTCGCCATCTTGCGACCGAGCCGGTTGAGCAGGAGGCCGACCAGGGTGCCGAGGACCATGGTGAGCAGCACGTTGGCCGCGGCGAACAGGACCGTGTTGCGCAGCACGGTCAGAAAGAACGGGTCGGTGAGGATGTCGGCGTAGTTGCCCAGCCCCACCCAGGGCCACTCGCGGTCGCCGCGCAGCTGCCGGACGTTGTTCAGCCGGTAGAAGGACATCACCACCACCTGGCCGAGCGGCCAGAGCAGCAACACCCCGATGATCACCAGCGCGGGCAGGAGCAGCAGGTAGGGCAGGCGGTCCACCCGGCGACGCCGCCGCGCGGGGGTCTCCCGCGCGGCGGCCGTCTCCGGGTTTTTTGTCTGTGAGCTCACTTGCTGTTCAAAATGCCTTCCATCTCGGCGGCCGCATCGGCGGTGGCCTTCTCGACCGTCTTCTGACCCTTCATGACCGAGCTGTTCATCGCCTGGGTCACCGTCTTGGTCCGGCTGACCTCCACCCACTTCGGGGTGAGCGGCGTGAGCTTGGTGTTCTGCATGGTGGTGGCGAACGCCGCCATGACCTTGTCATTGGCGTAGGTGTCACCCGCGACCAGATCCTGGTAGACCGGGAAGAACCCGAGGCTGCTCGCGAAGCTCTGCGCGTTCTTCTTGTTCAGCAGCACGGTCAGGTAGTCCCAGGCCAGGTCCTGCCGCTCGCTGTCCTTCCAGATCGCCACGTCCGAGCCACCGGCGAAACCGGGTGCCGCCTTGCCGTCCGGGCCGGGGATCGGGAACGTACCCCAGACCTTCTCGATCTCGGGGTTGTCCTTCTTGATGGCGCCCTGCTGCCAGCTTCCGGCGAAGGCCATCGCCGCCTTGCCGGTGGCGAACTGGGTCCGCGCGTCGATCTCGTTCCAGCCGGCCGCCGCGGGCGGGGCGACCTTGTGCACGGTGACCAGGTCGGTCCAGTACTTGACGGCCTTCTGCGCCTCCGGCGTGGTGTAGCCGGACTTCCAGGTGCCGCCCTGGTTGTTGGCGATCTCGCCGCCGGCACCCCAGAGGAAGGAGTAGAAGGGCAGCTCGGAGTTGCCGGGAAGGGCGATGCCGTAGGTGCCCTTCTTCTTCGCCTGCACGGTCTTGGCCACGGTGACCAGGTCGTCCCAGGTCTTCGGGGGCTGCACGCCGGCCTCGGCGAACCAGTCGGTGCGGTAGTAGATCGCGCGCACCCCGGCGTACCAGGGGACGCCGTACTGCTTGCCGTCGAGCTGCGCGTTACGGACCAGGTCGGGCAGCAGGTCCTTGCCGTCGGCCCAGCCGCCCATCCGACCACTCACGTCGGCGAGCGCCTCCTGGGCCGCCCAGCCCTGGGTCTCGGTGTTGCCCAGCTCGGTGATGTCCGGGCCCTCACCGCCGGCGAGCGCCGCCTGGAACTTCTTGGGCGCCTCCAGCCAGGGGATGTACTGCACCACCACGTCGGTGTCGGGGTGCTTCTGGCGGAACTCCGTCTCGACGGAGTCGAGGAAGGTGTTCTGCGCCTCGCCGCCCTCGCCCATCATCCAGACCGTGAGCTTGCTGTCGTCGGCAGCGTCCTCGCCGGAGCCCCCACAGCCGGTCAGCACCATCGCGGCCGAGGCCACCATGGCGGTGACCGGGGCCAGCCGCTTCCACCTGTTCACGCCACTTCTCCCCTCGCGCCGCTTGGAACTAACCTTCTCCGCCGCACCCTAGTACGGAGAATTCCTTTACGACAGTGGGCGGGACTGGCCGAAGCGTGGCGACCGTACCGCAGCGGCCCGACCAACGCCCCTGCGGCACCGGGTCGAAGTCGGGCACATCCGCACGAAAGAGCGCCCGGCCGAGGCCGGGCGCTCTTTCGATTGGTGCTGTCTTGTCAGTGCTGTCCTGCCAGGTGATGCAGGGTCGTTATCGCGTGACGCGGCGACGCCCACCGACACCGGCCACCAGCGCGACCGCGATCGCCGCGACGACCACCTGAACCAGCAGCTCCGTCCAGTCCACACCAGC
>NZ_JBSFBM010000163.1:0-14761 GCF_053592955.1 Micromonospora sp. NPDC002411
GCCGGCGCGGGCAGATCCGCCTGTGCGGGCCGGCGCGGGCAGATCCGCCTGCACCGCGCCCGCCGGGGCGAGCATCGCCGCGGGCAACGCGAGCCGGGCGACCAGACCGCCCTGGTGGTCGTCCAACCTGACCCGTACGCCGAGCCGTGCGGCCAGGTGGCTGACCACGAAGAGGCCCATCCGCTCCACCGTCGCGACGTCCGCTGCCGGAGGGCTGGCCAGCACCGCGTTCGCCTCGGTCAGCGCGGTCGGGCTCATCCCCAGGCCACGGTCGGCGATCTCGACCAGAGCGGTGGCGGCGTCGACCCTCGCCGTCACCACCACCGTCGTGTCCGGACGCGAGAAGGCGGTGGCGTTCTCCAACAGCTCCGCCAGCATGTGCACCAACTCGCCGACGGCGTGCCCGACCACGTACACGTCGGCCACCGCGTCGATCCGGACCCGCTGGTACTGCTCGATCTCCGCGGCGGCGGCCAGCAGCACCGCGCCGAGGCCGACGGGCCGGTTCCACCGGCGGGTGGAGTCCGTACCGGCGAGCACCAGCAGGCTCTCGTCGTTACGGCGCATCCGGGCGGCCAGGTGGTCGAGCTTGAACAGGTTCTCCAGCTGGTCCGGGTCGCTCTCCTCGCGCTCCAGGTCGTCCAGCAGCTCCAGCTGCCGCTCCACCAGCACCTGGCTGCGGCGGGCCAGGTTGACGAACATGGCGTTGACGTTGCGCCGCATGAGTGCCTGCTCGACGGCGACAGTGACGGCGCTGCGGTGCACCGCGACGAACGCCTCCGCCAGCTCGCCGATCTCGTCGAGCGAGCGGACCACCGCCGGCGCGACCTCGATGCCCGGCACACCGCCGGTGACGGCCTTCAGGCGGTCCAGGGCGTCCGGCAGCTCCACCTGCGCGATCCGGAGCGCCTGGCTCCGCAGCAACCGCATCGACCGGGCAACCGACCGGCCGACGAGCAGGGAGATCAGCAGGGCGACCAGCAGGACCGCGACGACACCGCCGACCACCAGCAGGGTGGCCCGTAGCTGCTCGCTGCTGGCGTCGTCGGCCTGTCGCACGGCGTCGTCCAGCACACCCGCCTCGAGCTGGCGCAGCAGCTCCTGACGCTGCTCGCTGGCCGACCACCACTGCTCCGAGGGCAGCACCTCCGGCGACGCGGTCCCGCCGGGCAGGCTGCGCTCCTCCAACCCGGTGGCGACCAGGAACGTCGGAGTGACGGAGGTTTCGTCGTACCGGCGGATCTGGTCGGATGTGGCAGCCACCCGGAACGCGCTGAGCGCGGTCAGCTGCTGGCCACGAAGATCACTGAGGATCACCCGGTCCTCGGTGCCGTACGTGCCGGCGCGACCGGCGGCGTAGAGCTGGGCTCGCACCCGGGAGGAGAGTTCCTTGACCCGGGCCAGTTGGACGTAGCGCAGCACCGCGTCGTTCAACGCCGACTGGCCCTGACCAGGGGTCGGCTCGGCGAGCAGGTCGAGCATCGCGCCGACAGCCCGGTGGTAGTTGCTCAGGATGGTCTCGTTGCTGAGCACCGCCGGCGGGATCGCCGGGCGAATGTCGATCACCTGGTCGTACGCCTCCAGTGCCTCGGAGAACGCGACCCGCCAGGAAGCGTCGGCGTCGGCCAGCGGCTCGGCCGCCCGGCTCAGGTCCACGATGGCCCGGTCGGTGGCCGTCTGCAACGGCTTCAGGTTGGCCGAGGCGGCCGCCCGGTCGCCGCCCCTGCGCAGCTCACCCAACTCGCCCGCCGTACGGTCGCGCTCCTGCTGGAGCTGGTGCACCGCCGCAGTGATCTGTCGGCCGATGCCGACCTGACGGGAGAAGTCGTTGAGCGCTGTCGTCCGCCCCACCAGGGCGCTGGTCTGCACACCGGCGAGCAGCAGGAACGCCATCGACGGAACCACCAGCACGGTGGCGAGCTTCGTGCTCATCCGCCAGTCGCGCAGCCGGAACGGAGACCGTCGCCGATGCGGCACCACCCGGACATCGAAGCGGCGCCGGCGATGGTTCGACACCGCGCCGTTCGCCGGCTCGGGACCTGCCGCCACCCTGCCTCCTCCGTGCTACCGCGTCCGCCGCGGTCCGGGGAGCGCAGTCCATCCAACCAGGCTTGGTTGGACTGTCAACGGTTTGGGCTGAGCGGTGGTTCAGGAAGGATACTGCGGGTGGGAACGTCCTGCCGTGGTCGGTAGTACCAGCTCGTCCGTCCGGCCGATGTCGGCGAGGCCGATCGCGTCACCGAACCGGCCGAGCGCCACCAGCGCCGCTCCGGTGGCACCGATTTCCGGGTTGCGTTGGTGCGAGACCGGTCGCGGTGCGAGCGCGGCGGCGAAAGCCTGCCGCCACCACACCGACGCCGCCACCGCACCCCCACCGAGCACCACACCCACCGGTTTGTCGATGGTGGACTCCAGCACCCCGAGATCCTCGGCGACCAGCTCGCACAGCCCCTGCATGAGCCCGGCCAGGATGTCCACCGCTGTGGTGCTGAAGCTGAGGCCGCGCAGCTCACCGGTGCCCGCCGGCGCCAGGCCGGGTGCCCGGTCACCGCCGAACCGGGGGTCGGCCGGTCGGCCACCGCCGGTGGGCACCAGCGCCAGCGCCGCGTCCAGCTCCGCACCCTGGGGCAACCGCAGCTCCCGGTCCGCCCAGGCGAACAGGTTGCCGCCACAGGCGTACGCCGCCCCCGTCACGACGTGGTCATGGTCGACCCGGTAACGCCAGAGCCGTTCGGGGAGCCGGGGCATCGGCTCACCGGCCGGGATCCGCTGCATGAGCCGTACGGCGGCGGAGGTGCCGACGGTGACGGCGGCCCGGCTCGGGTCGACGCAGCCCGACCCGACGTTCGACGCACCGCCGTCGCCGACCGGTGGCGACCAGCGGGCCTGGGCCAGCTGCGGCCAGCGCCCGGCCAGGTCGGCCCGGAGCCGGCCGTGCCAGTCCAGCGCGCCGAGGGACGGCAGGTCCTGCGGACGCGCCCCGGCCAGCGTCAGCGCCTCCTCGTCCCAGCGCAGGGTGCGCAGATCCAGCAGACCGGTCCCGGAGGCCTGGGAGATCGACATGGGCGCCGAGTCGAGCAGCTCGCCCAGCAGGTACTCGGGCAGACCGACGAACCGGGAGATCGAGGTGCCGGACCGCTCGCGCAACCAGGGCAGCCGCATCGACCAGTAGGAGCGGTGCCACCAGCAGCCGGTGCGCTGGTGGAAGCCGTCCGGGTCGGCCGGGCCCGCCGTACCGCCCACCGGCGCGGGCCGGGTGTCCAGCCACGTGATCACCGGGCCCAGCGGCGCGCCGTCGTGGGCCAGCGGGAGCACCGAGTGCCACTGCGCGGAGACCGCCACCAGGTCCACGTCGTGCAGGTGGCCCGCCTCGGCCAACTCGTCCAGGCACTCGACCAGCGAGGCGAGATAGTCGGGAGCGGAGAGCGTGCCGGTCCCGTCGTCGCCGATGGCGAGTTCGACCTTGCGCCGGGCCAGGGCGCCGGGCAGCGGTCGGGTGTCCCCGTCCAGCACCAGCCCTCGGACCGAGGAGGTGCCCAGATCGAGCGCGAGAATGTTCATCGCCGGTCAAGTTACCCGGTGCGAACCGGGCGACGGGCGCGTAAGGTGGATCACATGCTCGCGCATCTGACTAGTTGGTGGCCCGCCGACCCGGCGGCCACCTCCCGCGCGTAGCTCCATCCACGCGGCCGCCCTCCAGGCGGCTGCCGGATCTCCCGGCCGGATGACCGCCACAACGGCGGCGCCGAGCCCGACGGAGACTCCCGATGACCCACCTGACCGACCTGCTCACCGCCATCGGCCGCGGTGTCGACCCCGGCCCTTTCGCCCTGCTACGCCGTGAGGGCGCGGACGACCTGGAGCTGTTCACCGGCACTGTCGACACTGTCGAACGGCTCGCGGACATCCCGCTGACGCCGGGCACGTCGGGGCCGCAGACGCTGGCCCTGGTGCCGTACCGGCAGATCTCCGAGCGCGGCTTCGCCTGCGTCGAAGACGGTGCCCCGTTGGAGTGCCTCCGGATCCGCGACCACGGACGGATCGCCCTGGCCGACGCCCTGGCCGTGCTGCCCGACGAGCAGGTCCGCACCGCCGACGCCGCGTTCGACATCACCGACGAGGACTACTCGCGGACCGTGCACCGGGTGCTCGCCGAGGAGATCGGCCGGGGCGAGGGCGCGAACTTCGTCATCCACCGCACCATGCACGCCACCGTGCAGGGTCCACCGCTGGTGGCGGCGCTGGCCGCGCTGCGCCGGCTGCTGGTCGCCGAACGCGGCGCGTACTGGACGTTCGTGGTGCACACCGGCTCCCGGACACTGGTCGGCGCGAGTCCCGAACGGCACGTCAGTGTCGACGACGGGCTGGTGATGATGAACCCGATCAGCGGCACCTTCCGGCGCGCCGGCGACACCCCGGACCGGGAGGCGCTGCTGCGTTTCCTCGCCGACCCGAAGGAGGTCGAGGAGCTGTACATGGTCCTCGACGAGGAGCTGAAGATGATGGCCACCGTCGCCGAACACGGCGGCCAGGTGATCGGCCCGTACCTGAAGGAGATGTCACACCTGGCGCACACCGAGTACCTGCTCGCCGGGCAGAGCACCCGGGACGTGCGGGAGGTGCTGCGCGAGACGATGTTCGCGCCGACCGTCACGGGCAGCCCGATGGAGAACGCCTGCCGGGTGATCGCCCGACACGAACGCCGGGGCCGGGGCTACTACTCGGGCGTGCTCGCCCTGGTCGGCCACGACGAGGCCGGCCGGCAGACACTCGACGCCCCGATCCTGATCCGTACCGCCGAGATCTCCCCCGCCGGTCGCCGCGCCCCGCGCCCCGCGCCAAGATCGTGCACGAACCAGGAAATAGGGGCCTCACCGCCGCACCGACACCACTACATCCTGGTTCTTGCACGATCTTGGGAGCCGGGACACCCTTCCGCGCGGGAGCTGACCGCTCCGCACACCCCCGCCCCTCCAAGATCCGCGCAACATCGGGGAAAGTGCTGGCTCGCCGCACGCTGAGGCAGCAACTTCACCGAAGTTGCGCGGATCTTGGCAACCGCACTCGGCGTGGGTGGGGTGCATCCGATGGGTCAGCTCAGGCGGAACCGCAGCGGTGCCGCCAAACCCTGCTCAAGCAGCGAATACGCCAACGGAGAGCACGCTGAACAGCCCGTGTCCAGCACCACAACAATTGCAAAGGACGTTGACAGTCGTCTACGTCACCGATAGCGTCCTTAGACATCGACAGCCACGGGGTCGAATCGCGCACCGCAATTCTCCAATCGCGATGAAACGCCGTTCTGTCGTGCCCGAAAAACCCGACGGGAAGGACCCCAATGAATCGACCGACGCGATTTATCGCGGCCGTGTCCGCAGCGACCTTCTTCGCGTTCCTGGTGCCGTCGGCGGCCCAGGCGGCACCAGCTTCGACGGGCTCCGCCGTCGCGACAACGGTCGCCGCACCCGTCCAGCAGGCTGCTTCCAACCCCGCTGGCTCGGACTTCGTCCCGCTCGGCAACTGCACCGCCGGCATTTTCTGCGGTGAGGTGAAGAACCGGCTGGGCCGATCCGTGAAGCTCTCAGGCAACTGGCCAACCAACAGCAAAACCATGTGGCTGCCGGCCGGCCAGGGCAGCGCATCCGATTCGAGGTACTACTACGAATTCCGGGACACTGACGGTTTCCAGGTGCCCAGCGGATACATTTATTACGACAGCGTGGGTAACAAATATTACCCCGGCTGGCACAAGGTGAACGACCTCCAGGAAGTCACGCTCAACGGCTGGTGCCTCACCTCAGCCTGCAGCTGACAGTCAGCTCCACAATTGTGCGCGCCAGTGGCTACCGGGCCCAGAACGGGCCCGGTAGCCGCTGACGCGTCGTCTCAGTCGACCGAACCCCGCTGGTTGCGCTTCTTGCGGAGTTTGCGGTCGTCGCGCAGCTCGACGTACGGCTCGTCGTCCACGCCGTGACCCGCCGCGATGGCACGGCCGCGCTCCAACTCGGCGTCGAACTCGGCGCCCAGGAGGATCGCGATGTTGCTCAGCCAGAGCCAGACCAAGAAGATGATCACCCCGGCCAGCGTCCCGTACGTCTTGTCGTACGAACCGAAGTTGCTCACGTAGAAGGCGAACAGCCCGGAGATCAGCAGCCAGATCACCACCGCCAGCACACCGCCGGGGCTCACCCAGCGGAAACCACCGTGGCGGGCGTTCGGCGAGGCCCAGTAGAGGATCGCGAACATCAGGCTGACCAGGACCAGCAGCACCGGCCACTTGGCGATGTCCCACACCGCGACCGCCGTCGAGCCGACCCCGATCACGTCGCCGACCGACTCGGCCAGGCGACCGGTGAACACCACGATCACGGCGCTGGCCAGCAGCAGCACCCCGATCACCGCCGTCACGCCCAGCCGGATCGGAAGCGTCTTCCAGATCGGCCGCCCCTCCGGCACGTCGTAGATCGTGTTCGAGGCGCGCATGAACGCGCCGACGTAGCCGGAGGCGGACCAGAACGCCGCTACGAGACCGATGATCGCCGCGACGCTGGCGAGGCCACCGTTGTCAGCGGCACAGATCGCGTCGGTGATGATCTTCCGGATGCTGTCCTCGGGCACCGCCTGGTTGACAGTGTCAGTGACGCCCTGGGTGGCGCTCTCGCCGAGCAGGCCGAGGATCGAGATCAGCACCAGCACGCCGGGGAAGATGGACAGCACCCCGTAGTAGGTGAGTGCCGCCGCCCAGTCGGTCAGGCTGTCGTCCTGGAACTCGCTGAACGTCCGGCGCAGGGCCGCCTTCCACCCACTGCCGGGCAGGTCGGTGGGGCTGTCCGGCCCCGCGTCGGGACCAACCGGCGCGCTGGCGGGATCACGCTCCTGCTCCCGCTGGGCGGAAGACTCGTTCGAGGCCATCGCCTCTCCTCATCGTCGGCGGTGTCACCTCCGGACATGCCCCGTCAACTGTCGCGCGTAACCCCTACTTGTAGAGCAACCTGCCCATTCGACGCGATGCCACCAGCAGGCCGACCGCCACCACCACCAGCAGGTAGAGCACGTCGAGCAGCCACAGCCACCCGCCGCTGCCCAGCGCGACCCCGCGGATCAGGTGCACCGACCGGTACAGCGGAGTGATCTCGATCAGCCAGTGCAGCACTGTCGGGTAGGCCTGCGCCGGCACGAAGGTGCCGGAGAACAGGAAGAGGGTGAATTGGGCGGAGCCCACCAGGTCGAAATCCTGCCAGCTGCGCATGAAGGTGGAGATCGCCATGCCCAGCGCCCCGAACGCGAACCCGACCAGCACCGCCGCCGGCAGAGCAGTCAGCGCCCGAGTCACGCTGGTCAGGTCCAGAGCGACCATCACCCCGAGGAACGCGGCCGAGTAGGCGCTGCCTCGCAGCATCGCCCAACCCAGTTCACCGACGGCGATCTCGAACGGCCGTACCGGGGTGGCGATCATCCCGTCGTACAGCTTCATGTACTTCATCTTGCCGAAGAAGTTGAAGGTGGTCTCCGCGAGCGCGCCGGTCATCGCCGACGAGGCGAGCATCGCCGGGGCCACGAACTCGGCGTACGAGACCAGTCGTCCGTCCGGCAACGGCAGGTCGCCGACCAGCGCGCCGACGCTTACCCCGATCGACAGCAGGTAGAGCAGCGGCTCCACGAAGCCGGAGAGCAGCAGCAGCCAGTAGACCGACTTCAGCGCCGCGAGGTTGCGCTCGACCACCGAGGCCGACCGCCGGGACGCGGCGGAGACGTCGACAAGCCGGGGCAGGATCAGCGTGACCACGACAAGCCTTCCTAGACGACCAGCTTGCGACGGAACGTGCGCACCGCCAACAGCCAACCGGCGGCGGCCCAGGCACCCAGGTAGAGCACGTGCCCGACGATGGACCACTGCGGGGCGACGCCAAGGGTGGCCGCGCGGCACAGGTCGACGGCATGCCACAGCGGCGTCACGTACGCCAACCACCGCAACGCGTCGGGCAGTGACTCGACCGGGAAGAACACCCCGGCGAAGAGCGTCATCGGGATGACCGCGAACCGGAACAGCATCGCCAGCCAACTGTCGCTGGACACCGACGCCGCGTACGCGAAGGTCGGCGCGGCGACGGCCAGCCCGAGCAACGCGACCACCGGCAGGGTGACCACCGCCCACGGCGAGCGCAACGCCCCGAACAACCCGGTGACCAGCAAGAACGCCGCGATCGTGGTGAGTACCCGGAACAGCACGAAGGCCAGGTGCCCGGCCACGATGTCGCCCACCCGCAACGGTGAGGCAGCCTGCGAGAAGTAGGTCTTGACCCACTGGAAGTTGCTGAACACCGGCCAGGTGGAGTCACCGACTGTCACCTGGAGCGCGGTCGAGGCGATCAGACCGGGCACCAGCCAGTCGAGGTAGCGCACCCCGCCGACGCCCTGGTCGATGTAGGCCCCCACGCCCAGCCCGAAGCCGAGCACGGTCAGCACCGGCAGCAGGAACGAGGAGAACACCCCCGCCCGCCAGGTGCGCCGCAGACCGACCAGGTAGTGCTCGAACACCGCGTACGCCGGCACCCACGGAAACCGCGCCGATCCCGCCACACTCACACGACCACCCCGCCCACTGCGTCGGCACCACGACCTGTCTACCCCGGGGGTACGACAGACCGCCGGTCACCCTACGGCGACGCGGTCGATGTGTCGCCCGGGTTTCGCCGCCTCGACCGGCGCGCCGACCTCGCTCGACGCGACCGCCGCCGTGATCGACTCGGCTTGCAGGAAGTCGGGGTATCAGTCGCCGCGGGATGCCCCGTTCTCCTGAAATCCGAGTCGATCAGGGCTGCGGGCGCGACGTGGCGGTATTGCCGCGAGCGGACACCCCCATATCGCCGACCTGGAGTCGATCACACCCGGCGGACGGGATCAGACCAGACAAACGTGCGCCACGCGCCAGGCGTGAAGACCAGCACCGGCCCGGCCGGGTCCTTGGAATCGCGGACGGCCACCAGCCCAGGCAGATTGTCGGCAACCTCCACACAGTTGCCGCCGTCCGGGCCACTACGCGTGCTCTTGCGCCACCGGGCACCGGTCAAATCCATGTCTCCGCCACTTCCGCCATAAGGTCGAGGGACTGCCCGTGCGATAGTGCCTCACCCCGGATTGACTCCCACACCTCGACCATCTGACGCACGTACTCGGATCGGTCGATGACCTGACCGTGACGCTGGCCGGCAAGGTAGACAAGGTCCTCCCCCTGCGTCGAACTAGCGATCACGAAGGGCCCTCCGAGCCCAACGTAAGCACCAGCAGAGGTTGGCACCACCTGGATTCGGACCCGGGGGAACGCCGAACCGAGTTTCACGAGGTGCTGAATCTGCTCGCGCATGACTTCCGGCCCGCCAACGGTTCGGCGCAGCACGTGCTCGTCGATCAGGGCAGTGAGCAGCGGTGGCCGGTCACGCGCGAGCAGCGCCTGCCGGTCCAGCCTGGTCGACACCTGTTGCTCGATCTCGTCCGGCGCGAACAGCCCGCCGCCGGTCAGTAGTGCGCGCGCGTAGCCCTCGGTCTGCAACAAACCTGGCACGCAGAGCGGCTCGAACCAGCGCAGCGCTGTGGTCTCCTGTTCGATGCCGGCCCAGTCGCGGAACCAGGGCACGACTGTCTCGCGGCTGATCCGCCGTTGGATGCGCTCGAACCTCCCGTCGGCCTGGAACACGGCGTCACACCGCCGCGCGAAGTCCAGACTTGGCCGGCGCTCGGACGTCTCCACCTTGGCGACGAGCGCCCCGGAATAGCTCAACGCCTCGGCCAGCGCCGCCTGTGACATCCCAGCGGTGGCCCGAGCCAGCCGCAGCTCCTCGGCGAAGTGCTCCAGCATGGACGAACTCTCCACGGACAACCCCCGTACATCTTCGTACCGTGCTGGGCCGCTCGCCGTACGCGCTGGTCGTCGGCGTGCGGAACCTCCCACCGTAGTCGGGTCCTCACCAGACTGTCACACAGCGGAACCGCTCACGGGATCGGACGGCGGGCGGAACCAGGCCGGGAGCGCCCCGTGAACCCCCGATCCGGGGCGCTCCCACCCACCCGATGGAGGTTCCTTCGTGCGACTCACCTGGTCGGCTCATGACGGTGGCGGGCACTGATGCCCCGGTACCGCCCGCACGTGGCGGCACGCCCGTCCTGGCGCTGCCGGGTCTGCGGCGCGGCGTGGCCCTGCTCGCCGGCTCGCCTGTCGCTGCTCGGCGAGTACCGCGAGGACCGGATCGGCCTGCTCGTCTACCTCGCTGCACTGCTCGACGAGGCGGCCGGTGACCTGCCCGGACAGGATCTGCTGACCGAACGATTCCTCACCTGGGCCAGCGCCCGTTGAGCGGTGCTCGTCGGCGGTTGGTCAGGCCGGTCGGTACGCGCGGACCAGCGCCTGCACGGCGTAACCGAGCAGCAGCAGTCCCGCGCCGACGCCGACCACCAGGCCGGCGGAGACCGCCGAGGCGAGGCCGGTGACGAGCCCTGCCACCGCGACCAGGCACAGTGCGACGCCGAGCGGACGAAGCAGTGGGTCCCGCAGGAGCGGGGCGAGCGGGAAGAAGTGCAGACCGACCACCAGGCAGACCAGCACCGGCACGTACTCGGACCGGTCGGCGGCGATCAGCACGGCGGCACCCAGCCCAGCGGCGGCGAACTCGGCGACGACGATGAGCAGGTACGGGCGGTCGGCTGCCCGGTCCCGGGGGCTGCCGACCCCGCGGAGTCGGGCGGACAGCACACCGCCCAGCACTGCGGTGAGCAGTGCGGCGATGCTGCCCACCACGAGCAGGGCCCGCAGCGGTTGCTCGGCCGCCGGCACACTGAACCAGACCATCGCGAAGATGCCCAGGTAGAGAGCGGTCAGCCCGGCCTGACGTCGGTTGGCGGCCAACAGATCGGACATGAAACCTCCTGGGGTGGGACTGACCGGCGGTCCCAGACGTTGATCGACTCGGATTTCAGGGAATCGGGCTGTCCACCCCGCTGTGACACCCCGACTTTCAGGAAGCCGAGTGGATCTTCGCGGGCGCGGGGTCGATACGCCCAAGATCAGAATGGTCAGTCGACGAGGGTGCGGCCGGTCAGGTGCAGGAAGACGTCCTCCAGGCCGCTGCGCCGGACCAGCACGTTGGCCGGGTTGAGCCCCAACGCCGTGACCTCGGCGACCGCCGCGTCGCCGTCCGGCACGTAGAGCAGGACCCGGTCGGGCAGCACCTCGACCCGCTCCCCCAGCCCGGCGAGCTTGCCAGCGAACGGCTCCTGGGACTCGGCGGCGAAGCGCAGCTCGACCACCTCGCGGGTGGAGTGCTGCTCGATCAGGGCGCGCGGCGAGCCCTCCGCGACGATCCGCCCGCCGTCCATCACCACGAGGCGGTCGCAGAGCTGCTCGGCCTCGTCCATGTAGTGCGTGGTGAGCACCAGCGTGACGCCCTGCTGCTTGAGCCGGAACAGCCGCTCCCACACCAGGTGCCTCGCCTGCGGGTCGAGCCCGGTGGTCGGCTCGTCCAGCAGCACGATCTCCGGGTCGTTGACCAGGGCGCGGGCGATGGTCAACCGACGCTTCATGCCGCCGGACAGCGGCTCGACCTTGCTGTCGGCCCGCTCGGTGAGCTGGACGAAGTCGAGCAGCTCGGCCGCGCGCTCCCGGGCAGCCCGGCGGGAGATGCCGAAGTAGCGGGCGTAGACGGTCAGGTTTTCCCGGACTGTCAACTCCGGATCGAGATTGTCCAACTGCGGGCACACACCGAGACGCGCCCGGATCGCCGGCCCGTCGGCCACCGGGTCGAGGTCGAGAATGCGCAGCTCGCCGGCGCTGGGCGGGGAGATGCAGCCGACCATCCGCATGGTGGAGGACTTGCCGGCGCCGTTGGGCCCGAGGAAACCGAACGCCTCACCCGAGCGGACCTCGACGTCGATGCCGTCCACTGCGGTGAAGTCACCGAACCGCTTCACCAGCCCGCGAGCCTGAATCAGTGGTCGCCCCAAAGTCACCGCCCGACCCTAACCGCCGGGTCCGACAGCCCTCCACGCAAATATCCGCCGCGACCGGCCATCCGCACCACCGACCTCCGCAGAACCGCCGCCGCGCCACGGCCGGCGGGACCTATCCGCCGAAACGCCGATCGATGCCCCACGCGCCGACCGATCGACGTGTATCGTCCCTCCGTGTCGCCCATCAGTACGCCCGATGGTTCGTCGCCCCCTGCCCGACCAGCCAACTCTCCCGCCGGCGAGCCCGCGGGCAGCACCGACCGTGCGGCACCCCGACCGCGCCCGACGCCCGAGCCAGACGGCACCTCCAGGCCTGCCCCGAAGACCAAGGAAGCGACCGGGCCACGCCCGAGCGACGCGACCACGCCACACCCCAGCGCGGTCCACCTGGGCACAGCCGACCGGACGGGTTCCGCCGATGCCGCCGAACGGGCCACCCGCGACCTCGCCGCCCAGTTCGAGGACGAGAAGCCGGGCCGGGTGCTGAACGGGCCAACGGGTCTGCTCCTCACCGGGGTGTCGCTGGCGGTCGGCGCACTCGCTCTCTGGCAGGTGTTCCGCCCACTGTCGCAGGGCAGCAAGTACTACTTGATCATCTTTCTCGCCGGCGTACTCCCTCTTGTTTTTCTTGCCTACCCGGCCGACCTGCGGCTGCCGGCCCGCTTCCGCGCCCGGCGACGGCGCATCGACAGCGACAGCGACAGCACCGACGGCAACAACGCCGACCGTGACAGCGAAAGCACCCGGGCGCGGCCGACCGCCACCGACTGGGTGCTGGTCGCGCTGGCCGCGGCAGCCTGTCTCTACCCCGTCCTGCCGATCCCGATCGGTACGGGTGGCGGCGGCTACAACGCCTTCCTCGACCGGCAGGGCCTGCTGGCGCCGGCGGACCTGGTGCTGGGCACCGTCCTGCTGCTTCTGCTGCTGGAGGCCTGCCGGCGCACCACCGGGTGGATCCTGCCGGCGGTCTGCCTGCTGTTCCTCGGTTACGGCTACTACGGCGGGTTGCTGCCGCAGTCCTGGCCGGTCGCCCACGCCGGCCTCGACTTCAGCCAACTGGTGGACGCGTTCTACAACTCCGACAGCGGTTTCTACGGCACTCCCCTGGACGTGGCCGCCTCGTACATCGTGCTGTTCACCATCTACGGCGCGGTGCTGGAGCTGTCCGGGGCCGGGCGGTTCTTCGTCGAGTTGTCGGCTGCCGCGTTCCGCCGCTCGCGCACCGCCGCCGGTCGCACGGCGGTGGCCTCCGGTTTCCTGCTCGGCACCGTCTCCGGCTCCGGGGCGGCGACGACGGTGAGCATCGGGGCGGTCACCTGGCCGCTGCTGCGCCGCGCCGGCTATCCGCCGGAACGGGCCGGTGGCATGTTGGCGGCGGCCGGGGTGGGCGCCATCCTCTCCCCGCCGACCCTGGGCGCTGCGGCGTTCATCATCGCCGAGTACCTGGGCGTCTCGTACCTCCAGGTGCTGGGCTGGGCGACGGTGCCCACGGTGCTCTACTACCTGGGCATCCTGCTCTCGGTGGAGATCGACGCGCGCCGTTCCGGTGTGCGGCCGGTCGTGATCGACGTCGGCTCGCCCTGGCGTCTGCTGGCCCGCTTCGGCTACCACTTCGCCTCGCTGATCGCCATCATCGTCTTCCTCGCGATCGGCATGTCCGCGACGAGGGCTGTCGTCTTTGCCATCATCCTCGCCGCCGCGTTGTCCTACCTGGATCGCGCGCACCGGCTCACCCCGGAACGGCTGGTGACCGCGCTCGTCACCGGTGTACGCGGCGTGCTCGCGGTGACGGCGGTCTGCGCCGCCGCCGGCATCATCACGGCGACCACCACGAAGACCGGCCTCGGGCCACAGGCGGCGGCGTTGCTGATCGGCGGGGCGAAGGCGGCCACCTCGGACCCGACACTGGTCCTGGTGCTCACCGCGCTGCTCGCCGCCGTCGCGCTCAGCCTGCTGGGCCTGGCCGTGCCGGTCACCGCCTCGTTCGTGATCGGTTGGGTGATCGTCGGCCCGGCCCTGCTCGACCTGGGCGTGACAGCACCCGCCGCGGCGATGTTCGTGTTCTACTTCGCGGTCCTGTCCGAGGTGTCGCCGCCGACCGCGCTCGCCGCGGTGGCCGCCGCCGCCGTCACCGGCGGTCGGCTGGTGCCGACCATGTGGCAGACCCTGCGGTACGCGCTGCCGGCGTACCTGACCCCGATCGCGTTCGTCATCACGCCGGCCGGCCTGGGTCTGCTCGGCATCGGCGGCGTCCAGCGGATCGCGTTCGCCGCCGTGGTCACCGCGCTCAGCGTCGCGGTGCTCGCCGTCGCCGCCGGTGGCTGGCTGCCCGGTGTGGGCCCCGCCGGCGCACCGGAGCGGGTGCTGGGCGCGCTCGCCGGCGTCACATTGCTCTGGCTCGAACCCGTGCCGGTCGCCGTCGGCACGGCGCTGGCCGCCGTCGCGGCGGCGGGCGTGTTCATCCGACGGAGATCCACGGGCCGACCGCGAACACCAAAAGAGGAGAAACTGTGAGACGAATCGACGTACGGCTCGCGGCGGGTCTCAGCGTGCTCGCCCTCGTCGCGGGTTGCGGGGGTCAGCAGGGCGGCGCGGACACTGACGACACGGCCAGCGAGGTCACCTGCGAGGTGACCAAGGAGACCCGCGTCGGCATCGCCACCGGCACCCAGCACGAGTACGACAGCGCGGGCTTGTTTCTGGGTACGCATATGTTTCTCCCGTCTGAGGCCCGATCAGCGGGTGTCGTACCGCCGACATC
>NZ_JBSFBM010000164.1:0-14733 GCF_053592955.1 Micromonospora sp. NPDC002411
GAGGTATACCGCTCGACAGCACATCGACCTGGGCAGGCCCAACCGCGACTCGGTTCAGGCTGGTGTGCCGGTGACGGTGAGGTTGCGCAGCCGACCCACGTTGTCGAACGAGCCGAAGCCCACCCGCCCGGAGCCGAAGGTGGTGTCCTTCGCGGTCAGCAGCGGGTCCTTGTGCCCGTCGACGTAGACGGCGATCTCGCCGGTGGACGGCAGGTGCACCACCCGTACGCGGTGCCAGTCGGCATCGGTGATCGCCGGGTTAGCGCCCCGCGATCGACCGTTCCACTGGTGGTCGATGCGCTCCCGGTCGGCGTTGTTGACCTTGAAGATGCCGTTGTGCGGGTAGATGGTGTTGTCGGTGGAGAGGTGGGCGTAGTAGAACTCGGTGTCCGAGCGCCAGCCGAAGACGACGATCACGTCGCGGTTGGTGACCTCCACCGGTGTGTCGAGGCGTACCCGAGCGTCGACCTGCACCGACGACCACGCCGGGCCGGCGGTCAGCACGGCGTACTCGAACGGCCGGCGCGGGCCCGGCCGGCTCTCTCCGGCCTCGGCCAGGATGACCTGGTCGCCTGTGAACTGCCACTTCGACGGGGTCACCGGCGCCCAGTTCGCGGCTCCGGCGGTGCGGCGCACCGTGGTGTCGCCGACGTCGCCGCTGGCGAACTCCCGAGTGCCGGTCACCTTCCAGATCTTCCCGTTGGCCTTGGCGACCAGGTAGAGCTCACCGGCGGCGTCGGTGCCGAAGCGCAGGTCCACCCGGTTGGGGTCGCCGGGCGCGCCCGGCCCGGAGAGGTCCCGCATCCGGACCGCGTTGCCCGCGGCGTCGAAGAGCGCGAGTTGGTGGATCGGGGCCAGGCCACGGCCCCGCCGCATCTCGTTCGCCTCGGTGTAGAGCACCCGACCGTCGACCAGGTCACCGAAGACGTACTTGCCGCGCAGCGCGGGCAGCGTCCGTCCCCGGTAGACGAAGCCGCCGGCCACCGCGACGCCGACGTCGTCGGTGCAGTTCCAGCCCGCGGCGGGGTCGTGGTCGTACGCGGCGACGGGGTACGTGTAGCCGTACCTGTCATCGTCGGCGGGCAATGGCAGCAGTCGGTCACAGGGGCTCGTGGCCGACTTGTCGAAGACGAAGGAGCCCTCGCGCTCGCTCCAGCCGAAGTTGTCGCCGGCGCGGACCTCGTAGATCGCTTCGACGGCGTGCTCACCGATGTGCCCGAGGTACATGCGGCCGGTGGCCCGATCCCAGCTGAACCGGTGCGGGTCGCGGAAGCCCAGGGCGTAGATCTCGCCGAGCGCCCCGGCGGTGCCGACGAACGGATTCCCGGGTGGGATGCCGTAGCGCCCGTTGGCCGAGTTGGTGCCCCGGGGGTCGATCCGCAGCAGTTTGCCGTGCGGGAGGGCCAGGTTCTGCGGGTCGGTGTTGCGGGCGCCCTGGCCGCCGTCGCCGACCGCGAGGTAGAGCAGGCCGTAGTCGCGGTCGTGACGCTTGGCCGTGGGGTTGAAGTTGATCTCCTGGATGCCGTGCACCTGGCCGCCGAAGCCGATGCGCAGCACCTCACGGTGGGTGCCGGCGAAGGTCGGAGCGGCCGGATCGGTAGCCGTCCATTCGGTGATGACGCCGTGGAAGAGCGTGTTGGGCTGGGCGAAGTCCGGTGTGGTGGTCGTCGTCGAGGCCAACTCGGTGTGGATGGTGTAGAACCGGCCGTTGACGCCGAACTCCGGGTGGAACGCGACGTACCCGAAGCCCTGGCCCAGACCCCGGCCGGAGAAGAACTGCGGCGCGAACGTCGCGGCCACGTCCAGGTAGACGTGCGGCACGCCGTTCTCGACCAGGTAGAGGTTGCCGTTGAGGTCGGGCACCGCCCGCCGGCCCGAGCCGTCGGGCAGCTCCATGACGGTGTTGATCCGGGCGGTCCGCATGAGCCGCGGATCGGTCGGGGCCGGAGTGGGGTACGACTGCGGGAGGCTGGCGTACTCGCTGAGGACCAGCCCGATCCGGGACTGGATCGGCATCTCGGGGATCGGGTCGTCGACGGCGTCGGCGGCCCGGGCGGGTGGCGCGAGCAGTGTGGACAGGACCAGTGCGAGGGCGGTGAGGCCGGCGGTCAGCCCGGATCGACGGCGGTGGGGGTTGAGCACGCGTGTCTCCTTCTCGGTGGGACGGTGCCGAGGGTGGTCAGCGGGCCAGGTGGCGATACTGCCTCCGCACGTCGCTCGCGGAGACCACGTTGTCGAGGAACATCAGGCCGTCCATGCGGCAGTCACAGGGGTTACGTTCGGCGGTGTTCTGGGGGAAGCTCCCGCCGATCTTGATGCCGCGCGGGTCGGAGGCGGTGGTTACGTGTGGGCCGGGCCCGGACACCAGCCACGGGTCGTCGGTGCGGGTGTAGAAGCCGTCCACCGGTTCGCCGTTGCGGTAGAGGGCGAGGGCGCCGGTGTCGAAGTCGAAGGTGGCAGCGAGGTGCACCCACTCCCCCACCGGCAGCAGCTCGCGCCAGTCGCTGTTGGCGGCGAAGGTCTGCGAGTTGCCGCCGTCGAGTCGCCGCCCGAGCGCGACCAGGCGCAGTTGCCCGTCGACGTCGATCAGCTCCAGCAGGGCCCGGACGCCGTGGCCGTCGGAGTCGCCGGTCAGCACCCCGGCCAGCCCGATGGCGTTGTACCGGTCGTCCGGGTCGGCGGTCGTGGAGTTGGGCAGCGGGCTGTCCATGTTGAGCTTGAACCAGCCCAGCACGCTGGTGCCCGCCGTGCCGCTGAAGGCGCGCAGGGTCCGCACTCCGCTTGCCGACCAGGTGCCGGCCTTCCAGTCGTCGTTGCCGGCCACGGCCGGGTCGACCTGTCGGGTCTGTAGCGCGTTGCGGCTGCCCCGGTAGGCACGGTCGGGCACCCGCATGGCGGCCCCGCCGTTGATCAGCTCGATCTCGGTGCCGGACCGGCCCTGGTCGCGTTCCAGCGCGGGGTCGCCGAGCACCGGGTGGTCGAAGTCGTACGCGGCGACCAGGTGCGCGCGCAGCGCCGGGTGGACGTCGTGCGAGATGGTGCGCTCCGCCTGCGCCGGTGGCGCCCCGGCGCCGGTCAGTGCGCCGATCGCCAGGAGGGAGACGGCGGCTCGTCGGGCCCTGGACATCGCTGTCACCTCGTTTCGCGGCATGCCGGATGCCGGTCACGTAAGCGCTTACGTAAGCGCTTACGTACCCTAGGCTTCGATGAATGTCGCTCGCAATAGATCGGGTGGCATGAATGTTCTCGGAGGGTTGCCGATGCCCAGGGCCAGCCAGCGGCCGCGCCTCGTGGACGTCGCGGAACACGCCGCCGTCTCGCTGGCGACCGCGTCCCGGGCCCTCGCCGGCCGCGAGGGCGTCAGCGCCGAGGTGGCCGACCGGATCCGGCAGATCGCACACGACCTGGGATACGTCGCCAACCCGTACGCCCGCACGCTGGCCAGCGGGGCCAGCTCGACAGTGGGGCTGATCGTCCACCAGATCGACGATCCGTACTTCGCCGAGATCTCCGCCGGAGTCATCCAGTTCGCCGCCGAACAGGGGCTTCTGGTGCAGATCTGCCAGTCCGGCCGCGACCCCGGCTACGAGTTGCAGCAGCTACGGCACCTGATCGCCCAGCGGGTCGGCATCGTCCTGATCAGCGGGTCGGGCTACGACGACCCTCGCACGGAGGTGGCCGCCCGTGCCGAGCTGGCCGCGTTCCAGGACCATGGCGGGCGGGCCGCGGCCATCGGACGGCACGCGCTCGGCATCGACGCCGTCCTGCCGGACAACGAGGCCGGCGGTCACGCGCTCGCCCAGCACCTGATGGATCTCGGCCATCGGCGGATCGCTGTCGCCGCGGGCAGCGCCGGTCTCACCACTGTCGCCGACCGGCTGGCCGGAGTGTCGTCGGCAGTGCGGCAGCGCGGGCGGTCCCCGGACGATCTCGCCGTGGTGCACAGCGACTTCACCCGCGGTGGTGGTCGGGCGGCAGCCGAGCAGATCCTCAGCGAGCACCCGGAGACCACAGCGATCGTCGCGCTCAACGACGCGATGGCCATGGGCGTGTTGTCGACGCTGCGGTCGCGCCGGGTGCCGGTGCCCGCGCGGATGTCCGTCGTCGGCTTCGACGACGTGTCCGTGGCGGCCGACCTCGCGCCCAGCCTCACCACCATCCGCCTGCCGATGACCGAGATGGGCCGTACCGCACTCGGTCTGGCCCTCAAGCCCCGCTCGACACGCCCCCGCCGACGCCCCACCGGGCACCTGCTTGTCGTCCGCGACTCGACCGGCCCGGCCCCGAGGATCTGACCGGTCGACGCCAACTCACACCGCCAGGGCCGCCCGGACCTCCCGTTCCGCCGTGACACCCCCGTCGCCGTGCGAGGTGACCCGGCCGGACTCCAGCACCTGGTAGCGGTCCGCCACACGCAGCGCGAAACCCAGGTGCTGTTCCACGAGCAGCACGCTGAACCCGGACTGCCGGGTCAGCTCGACGATCCGTTCCTGGATCTCCGCGACCACCGACGGCTGGATGCCCTCGGTCGGCTCGTCGAGCATCAGCAGTCTCGGCCGGGTGATCAGAGCGCGGGCGATGGCCAGTTGCTGGCGCTGGCCTCCGGAGAGCAGCCCGGCCCGACGCCGCAGCAGCGGACGCAACGCCGGGAACAGGTCCAGCACCTCGGCGGTGGCCACCGTGCCGTCGCGCCGGCCGTCGGCGACCAGACGCAGATTCTCCGCGGCGGTCAGGTGTGGGAAGCACTGCTGACCCTGCGGGACGTACGCCATTCCCCGCGCCACCCGCTCGTGCGGCCCGAGGCGGGTGACGTCCTCACCGTCCAGCTCGACGGTGCCGGCGCTCGGGCGTAGCAGCCCGGCGGCGACCCGCAGCAGTGTGCTCTTGCCGGCACCGTTGTGCCCGAGCACCGCGGCGACCCCGTCCGGCGGGACGGCCAGGTCGACGCCGTGCAGCACCCGAGAGCGCCCGTACCCGGCGTGCACCGCACGCAACGTCAGCATCATGCCTCCAGGCCGGTACGGGCCGACCCGGCGTCGACCGGGTGGCCAAGGTAGACCTCCTGCACGCGCGGGTCCGCCTGGACCTGCGCCACAGTGCCCTCGCTGAGCACCCGCCCGGCGTGCAGCACCGTGACGCTGCGCGCGAACCGGCGCAGGAAGTCCATGTCGTGCTCGATCACGACCACCGTGCGGTCCCGGCTCACCGTCTCCAGCAGCGACCCGGTGGCGTCACGTTCCTCGTGGCTCATGCCGGCGACCGGCTCGTCGAGCAGCAGCAGCCGCGCGTCCTGCACCAGCAGCATCCCGATCTCCAGCCACTGCTTCTGACCGTGCGCGAGCGTTCCGGCGAGGTGGTCGGCCCGGTCGACCAGCCCGATGGTCTCCAGCGCGGCCGCCACGTCGTCGGGGACACCCCGCCGACGGCGGGCCAGTGTCGCCCACCCGCGCCGGGCGCCCGCCGCGATGTCGAGGTTCTGCAACACCGACAGCTCCTCGAAGACCGCCGACGTCTGGAACGTCCGCCCGATGCCCAGGCGACTGATCCGGTGCACCGGGCGGCCCAACAGCTCGTCGTCACCGAAACGGACCGAGCCGGTGGCCCGGACCAGGCCTGTGATCGCGTCCACGAGGGTGGTCTTGCCGGCCCCGTTCGGCCCGATCAGGAACCGGATGTCACCGGCGGGCACCTCCAGGGACACGCCGTCCACGGCGGTGAAACCGTCGAAGCTGACCCGCACGTCACGGACGGACAACCCGTCCAACCGGTCGCCGCTCATGCCGTTGTCACCTCCCGCTCGGCGCGTCGTCGGCCCGGTGGGGACCACCAACGCCGCGCTGGTGTGGCGCTGCCGTCACGGCGGCGGGCCAGCGCCCACAGCGACGCCAGGCCGCCGGGGAGGAACGCCACCACGACCACGAAGAGCAAACCCTGGAGGTACGTCCAGGTGCCCGGGAACCGTTCCGAGAGGGCGGTACGCGCCCAGGCCACCGCCACCGCGCCGAGCACCGGGCCGAGCAGGGTGGCCCGGCCGCCCACCGCGACGCCGATGACGAACTCGATCGACGGGACGATGCCGATCAGCGCGGGCGAGATGATGCCCACGGCCGGCACGAACAGCGCTCCGGCCAGCCCGGCCATCCCGGCCGCGACCACGTACGCCACGAGTTTGACCGACGCCGGGTCGTAGCCGAGGAAGCGGACCCGTTCCTCACCGTCGCGGACCGCCACCAGCAGCTCGCCGTAACGACTGTGGATGAGCTGACGGGCCAGCGCGAGCAACGCCAACAGGGTTCCGGCGATGACGAAGTAGACCATCCGCTGGTTGACCGGGTCGTCCAGGTCGTACCCGAAGAAGCCCTTGATGTCGGTGAGGCCGTTAGTGCCACCGGTGGTGCCCTGCTGGCCGATCAACAGGATCACCATCGCGGCGGCGAGCGCCTGGCTGAGGATGGCGAAGTACGCGCCCCGGACGCGGCGGCGGAAGACCAGCGAGCCCAGCCCGAAGGCGACCGCCATCGGCAGCAGCACTGTCGCGGGCAGCGCGAACCACGGGCTGGCGAACGGTCGCCACCACAGCGGCAGTTCGTCGAGTTGCCCGTACAGCTGCATGAAGTCGGGCATCCCGCCCGGGCCCGCGTCAGCGAGCTTGAGGTGCATGGCCATCGCGTAGCCGCCGAGGCCGAAGAAGACCCCCTGACCGAGGGTGAGCATGCCGCCCCGGCCCCAGGCGATCCCGATGCCGACCGCGACCATGGCGACGCAGAGGTACTTGGCGAGCAGGGACAGCCGGAAGTCCGACAGCACCAGGGGCGCGACGGCGAACAGCAGCGCCGCGCCGAACGCGAAGCCGGCGGCGGCGCGCAGCCGCGAGCGCTTCCGCGGCGGATTCGGTGGTGCGGCGCCGGCGGGCGCGGGGCGGACGACGGTGCTGGGCGGCGCGGGGGTGACGGCGGTCATGCGAGGCTCCTGGTCCGCAGGGTGAACAGGCCCTGTGGCCGCCACTGGAGGAACGCGACGATCGCCACGAACACGATCACCTTGGCGACGCTGAGGGTGGTGAGGTACTCCCCGGTGGCCTGGAGGACGCCGAGGGCGAAGGCGACGATCACGCTGCCCTTGAGCTGGCCGATCCCGCCGACCACGACGACCAGGAAGGCATCGATGATCAGGTTGGTGCCCATCGTCGGGCCGATCGGGCCGAGCAGGGTCAGCGCCACACCGGCGAGCCCGGCCAGCCCGGACCCGACGAAGAAGGTCGTCCGGTCGACCCGCGAGGTGGCGATGCCGGACACCGCGGCGAGGTCCCGGTTCTGCACCACCGCACGAATGCGACGCCCGAGTGGGGTGAGCCGCAGCGCCAGGGTGAGGGCCGCGACGGCGGCCAGCGCGAGGGCCAGGATGAACAGCCGGTTGTTGGCGATGGTCAGCCCACCGGGGAGCGCCACGTTGCCGGTCAGCAACTCCGGCGCGCGGGTCTGCACGTTCGGGCTGCCGAAGATGTCCCGGGCCAGCTGTTGCAGCATCAGGGACACACCCCAGGTGACCAGCAGGGTGTCCAGCGGTCGGGCGTACAGCCGGCGGATGAGCAGCAACTCCAGGAGCGCGCCCATGGTGCCGGCGACCACGAATGCCACCGGCAGGGCGACCACCAGCGACCAGCCGGCTCCGGTGATGCTCTGCTGGAGGACGTAGGTGGTGTACGCGCCGGCCATGATGAACTCACCGTGGGCCATGTTGATCACGTTCATCTGGCCGAAGGTCAGTGCGAGGCCGAGCGCGATGAGCAGCAGCACCGCGCCGATGCTGATACCGGTGAAGAGTTGACCGAAGAGGACTGTCACTGTGGGTCTCCGAACTGCTGGTCGGGTGGCCCGGGTGGGGCGCGCGGCAACACGCCCCGCCCGGGCCGGCGTCGTCAGCTCAGGCCGCTCGCCCACGGATAGGTCTTGAGGTACGGGTCCGGTACGACAGGCTTGCCGGAGTTCCACACCTCGGTGATCAGACCGTCCGCGCCGATCTTGCCGATCCGGGCGGTCTTGGCGATGTGCTGGGTCTTGCCGTCCACAGTGACCAGGCCCTCCGGCGCGTCGAAGGTGATCCCGTCGGACGCGCCCCGGACCTTCTCCACGTCGAAGGCGCCGGCCTTCTCGACCATCGCCTTCCACAGGTACACGGCGACGTACGCGGCCTCCATCGGGTCGCTGGTCGGCTTGTCCGCGCCGTACTTCGCCTTGTACGCGGCCACGAACTTCGAGTTCGCCGCCCCGGGGGTGGTCTGGTAGTAGTTCCAGGCGGTCAGCTGCCCCTCCAGGTACTGGGTGCCGATGCCCTTGACCTCCTCCTCGGCGATCGACACCGACACCACGGGCATGGCGGCGGCGGTCAGGCCTGCGGACTTGTACTCCTTGAAGAACGCCACGTTGCTGTCGCCGTTGAGCGTGTTGAAAACGGCGGCGGCCCCGGACGACTTGACCTTGTTGACGATGGTGCCGAACTCGGTGGATCCGAGCGGCGCGTAGTCCTCACCGAGAACTGTCATCCCGTTCGCGGTCGCGTACGCCTTGATGATTTTGTTGGCGGTGCGGGGAAAGACGTAGTCGCTGCCAACCAGATAGACCGACTTGACACCCTGCGCCTTGAGGTAGTCGAGGCCGGGAACGATCTGCTGGTTGGTCGTCGCGCCGGTGTAGAAGATGTAGGGAGACTGTTCGAGCCCCTCGTACTGCACGGGGTAGAACAGCAGCGCCTTGTTCTTCTCGAACACCGGCTTGACGGCCTTGCGGCTGGCCGACGTCCAGCAGCCGAAGACGGCGGCGACCCGGTCCTCGGAGATGAGCTTCTCGGCCTTCTCGGCGAAGGTGGGCCAGTCGGAGGCACCGTCCTCACCGACCGGCTGGATCTTCTTGCCGAGGACGCCGCCGGCGGCGTTGATCTCCTCGACGGCGAGCATGATGGAATCGCGGACGGTGACCTCGCTGATCGCCATGGTGCCGGAGAGCGAGTTGAGCAGGCCCACCTTGACGGTGTCGCCGGAGACGTCAGCGGTGACGCCGGACGCGTTGGCCGCGTCGGTGGTCTTGCTGCCGCACGCGGTCAACGCGGCCGCGGCGACAAGGGTCATGGCACCCGCCAGGATGCGGCGGCCGGGGAACAGTGACATCTACTCTCCCTGCGGTGCACTGAAGTGGCGAAAGGACGGTCGGTGCGGTCCGGTGGAGCTGACGTGGGCGACGCTGGGCCGACGGGTGGACGTCGGCCCGGGGCATCGACTCGGATATGGGCACCGAAAGCGTCGACCGGCATCATTGCGCGAGTGTTTCCCGGTCCTTAATTGACTGTTTCCGCGCGGCCGGCCGGGCGCACACGAAAATACGGCCGGCACCGTCGGAGAAACGGTTACGGCCGCTCAGAGAGGTTGAGAAAATGCGTCAGCACAATGGCCGGGAGACGATTTCACCGACCGGGGCGCGCATTGGCGGAATCCGACCCCGAGGGCAGATCCTTCACACAGGAAGCATCTTAGGTCCGGGTCGGGTGCGGCTGTCAAGGGTCCGGCCGGGCCGGACTCAGAGCTGGGCTAGCACTGTGAAGTCGAGCCCGTCGGCCTCGGCCAGATAGATGCGCTGACGGACGTGCCGACCGCGCAGCCGCAACCGCCCGCGCGGCCCGTGGTACGCCACAGTGTCCGCTGCCGTCTCGATGGCCCGTACGTCGAGGGTGCGGGCCTGGCCGATCAGCGCGGCGAGCAGCATCACGCCCTCGTAGCAGGACTCCCCCAGGCTGCCCAACGGCGGCGCCTCCACCCCGAAGCGGCGGGCGAAGTCGCCGTGGAAGTCCAGGTTCTCCTGGGTCACCAGACCGGCGAAGAAACCCGCTGTGCTGTACAACCGCCGCGTCGCGCCGGCACCGCTGGCCAGCAACATGTTCTCGTCCATCAGTGTGCTCAGGCGCAGGCAGCGCTGGTCCAGCCCGGAGCGGGCGAACGCCCGGTTGAACCGGACCGCGTCCGCCCCGACCAGGAGCATCAGCACCGCGTCCGCGTCGCTGTGCTCGATGCGCCGCAACACCTCGCCGAAGTCGTGCGCGTCCAACGGCAGGAAGTGCTGGCCCACCACCTGCCCGCCGCCGCGCACCGCGTACCGCTGGGCCGCCCGTGCCGTCCGGCGGGGCCAGACGTAGTCGTTGCCGACCACGAACCAACGACGCACCCGCTGCTCTCCTGCGAGCAGCCGCATCGCGGGCCACAGTTGGGCGTCCGGCGTCTCGCTGGTCAGGAAGACCCCTTCGGTACGCTCACCGCCCTCGTAGAGTGCGGTGTAGACGTACGGCACCCGGTGCGCGACACGGGGCGCCAGCGCCTGGCGCACCGACGAGATGTGCCACCCCGTCACCCCCTGCACGGCCCCCACCGACACCAACGCCTCGACCTCGGCGGCCACCTCGGCCGGAGGCGCACCGCCGTCGACCGGCACCAGCCGCAGCTCACGACCCAGCACGCCGCCACAGCTGTTGATCTCCTCCACCGCGAGCTGCGCGCACAGTTCACAGGTGGGGCCGAACATCCCGCCCGGCCCGCGCATGGGATAGACCAGCGCGATGCTGACCACGGCACTGTCGACGGTCAGCCACGGCGGTGCCGGAGCGGACATGAGCACATGATTGCCCGACCCACGACGGAAGGCCAGAGCTCACCACGGACCGGGACGACTCGGTACCATGGCGGGGCCACCGGACCAGGGAGTTGCATGTCAGACGTGCCCGGGGCGCCAGCCGACCTGCTGCGCTCGCTCACCCGCGCCGAACGGCTGCTCTCCCGCCGGCTGGGCGCCGTGCTGGCCGACGACGCGCTGACCATCGAGGCGTGGCGGGTGCTCTGTCTCCTCGCCGACGGCCAGGGTCACCCAATGAGCGAGGTGTCCGCCGAGGCGTCGCTGCCTCCTGGCACCCTCACCAAACTGGTCGACCACCTTGTCGACCGCAACCTCGTCTTCCGCCGGATAGACCCACTGGACCGTCGACGGATCCGCGCGTACCTCACGGCCCGTGGCCGCCGCGAGCACGAACGCCTCGACCAGCGGGTTCGGGCCAGCCTCGCCGAGCTGGGCATCCCGACGGACAGCGGCCTGGTCGAGCGGCTCGACGACCTGGTCGACCGCCTCGACCCGACGCGCCGTGGCGACCGCGCCGGCGCGACCGGCTCACGCCGCTGACCCGCGCACCGTCTCGTCGACTCACTCGACCTTGGTGAGCAGCGGTTTGCCCTTCTCCACGACGTACGTGGCCAGTTCGACGGCGACACCCCCGCCGACGTTCTTCGCCTGGTGGTGAACCCCGTACGGCACGGTGAGGGCGTCACCCACGTTGCACACCACGGGTGGTTGACCCTCGAGCGTGTACTCCAGCGATCCCTGGAGCACGCAGATGATCTCCTCGCCGGGGTGGAAGTGCTTGAACGGCGGCGAGTCTGGCGTGAACTCCACCCGACTCTGCACGACCTCACGCCCCGGAATGCTGAGATCGTGCCTCTGCAGGTCGACGCGCCACAGGCCCGGCGCTCCCTCCACCGCCGTCGGACTGATGCCCTCGGGTCGATCGTTCCCACTCATCACGGCCTCCTGTGCGCCGTCGCGCGCGACCCGCAGTCGCGGGGTGTTTTCGACCATATGGGGCGGCAGACCCGTCCCGGGCGAGGATGCCGAACACGAAGGCCCGGGACCGCACCTCCTCACGGGGTGAGATGGGCACGCAGGGTGTGCGCGTCCGGGGCGGTGGCGGTCCAGAGGGTCGCCGGTCCGCCGGCCAGCGGCAGTCGGGCGACGGTCCCGTCCACCGCCGCCGGCTCGACGGGTCGCGATTCGTCGACCACCAGCAACGAACCGGTGGCCGGCGCCCCACCGAGCACCGCGGGGCCGGCCCAGCCGGGCGCGTGCGGTCCCACCGCCAGGGACTGACGCAGCAGCGGCCGATCCGCGTAGTCGACCTGCGTGTGCACGACCGCGCCGCCGGGCGACTCGCCGTACCGACCGCAGAGCAGCTCGTCGCGCCACCGCAGGCTCGACCCGGCGGCCAGTTCGACCCGGGATTCGGCGAGGTGCGCGCAGCCGGCCGCAGCGACCAACTGCTCGGGAAGCCAGTGCAGGGTGGCACCGGCGTGCACCACCGCCCGCACCGTCATCCGGGACACCGCACCCGGCCGGCCCGGCAGGGCGATCGCCGCGGCGACGGTGTGCACCCGCACCGCCGCGCCCGCTCCCACCTCGATCTCCAGCCGCAGATCGTCGCCGGCGAGCGGGCCGGCCGCCCCGCCGACGAGGTGCACCGTGGCGACACCACCGTCGGCGGGGGTCTGGCGCAGCAGGAGCGGCGTCTCGCCGCGCAGCTCGACCAGTGTCGTCCCGCCCCGGCCGTCGGCCCTGGCGACCAGCCGGGCGAGCGCACGCATCAGAGCGGCTCCACCGGCACGGCGAGCGGGTGCAGGGCGGCGTGGTGGGCCAACTCGTGCCGGATCCAGTCGGCGACGCGACTCGCCGTCGGGTCTCCCACGATGGACAGGAAGACGGTCGGCAGGTCGCCGCGCCGCGCCCGCGCGTCCCGGTCCATCACAGCGAGGTCGGCGCCCACCAGCGGCGCCAGATCGGTCTTGTTGATGACGAGGAGGTCGGCGGCGGTGACACCCGGGCCACCCTTGCGGGGCACCTTGTCCCCTCCGGCCACGTCCACCACGAAGATCTGCCGGTCGACGAGCCCTCGGCTGAAGGTCGCGGTCAGGTTGTCTCCACCGCTCTCCACCAGGACCAGGTCCAACGGGCCGACCGCCTCGGCCAGCTCGTCGACGGCGTCCAGGTTCGCGCCGATGTCGTCACGGATCGCCGTGTGCGGGCAGCAGCCGGTCTCCACCGCACGGATGCGCGCCGGATCCAGCACTCCGGCCCGTCGGAGGAAGTCGGCGTCCTCGGTGGTGTAGATGTCGTTGGTCACCACCCCGAGCCGCAGCTCGTCGGCGAAGGCACGGCAGAGCGCGGCCACCAGGGCCGTCTTGCCGGACCCGACCGGTCCGCCGATGCCGACCCGCAGGGCGCGGCCCGGACGCGGCAGCGGCGGGTGCGGATCCACCCCCGGCTCGGGATGGGTGTGTGGAACGGTCTCGTCGTGCGGCGCGGCGGTCGACAGCAGTGTGGTCGACTCGGCGGTGGGCACAGCGGTGTCAGGACGCAAAGAGACGCACCTCCCAGGTGGCATGGATTTCGGCATGGATGTCGGCGAGTGGAGCGGCGGCGGCCGGCAGCCGCTCCGGTGGACCGTCGGCGGCCCGCGCCGCTTCGGCGGCCGTGCCGTCGCAGGCGTCGGCGAGGCCGACCAGCAGGGCCTGGACGCGGTACGGGTCGAGGCCGAGCAGACGTACGCCGGCGCTGGCCGCCCCGGTCACCGTCCCGTAGGCGGCGACAGTGGCGGTGTCGAGGCGGGACAGCCCGGCCGCGGCGCAGAGCAGCCCGAGCACCAACGGTTGGTGCACTCCGCACGGTGTCGCGGGCAGGTCCCCGAACGGAGCGTCCGGCCAGATGGTCCGGCCGGCACGCAGCAGCGCCCGGCCCTGCCGGCGGGAAACCTCCCGCAGGGTCGGGGCGGCGGTACGCGCGTCCAGCTCCGCGTCGAGCTGGGCCAACGTGCTCAATCGGGCCGCCTCGTCCGCACCGGCGCTCCCGGACACGGCGGCGCGGTGCGCGGCGGCCGCGAACGCCGCACCGACCAGACCCGCGGTGGCCAACCGTCCGGCCAGGAACTCCTCCAGCGTCGCCAAGTCGGTGACGCGGCCGGCGGCGACGGCCGCCTCCAAACCTCCGGAGTGCGCGTGCGCCCCGGCCGGGAAGCGCCCGTCGGCCACCAGCAACAGCAGGCTCGGCGTCGCCATCAGAACAGGAAGTACCGCTGGGCCATCGGCAGGCGCGTCACCGGGTCCGGCTCCACCACCACACCGTCGATCCGCACGGTGAAGGTGTCCGGGTCCACCTCGATGCGCGGCATGGCGTTGTTCTCCGGCAGGTCGGCCTTGCCCCGCGAGCGCACGTCGTTGACCGGCACGACCCGACGTCGTACGTCCAGGCGCAGCCCCGCGTCCAGTGCCGCCGGCGCCACGAACGCCAGGCTGGTGGCCGCCGCCGCGGTACCGTACGCCCCGAACATCGGCCGGGGCAGCATCGGCTGCGGCGTCGGGATCGAGGCGTTCGCGTCACCCATCTGGGCGTACGCGATCATGCCGCCCTTGATCACCAGGTGTGGTCGTACGCCGAAGAACGCCGGATCCCACAGCACCAGATCGGCGAGTTTGCCCGGCTCGACCGAGCCGATCTCCCGTTCCAGCCCGTTCGCCATGGCGGCGCAGATGGTGTACTTCGCCACGTACCTCCGGGCCCGATGGTTGTCGGCGGCGCCGTCGCCGGGCAGCGCGCCCACCCGGTCCTTCATCACGTGCGCGCTCTGCCAGGTCCGCAGGATCACCTCGCCGACCCGGCCCATCGCCTGCGCGTCCGAGCCGATGATGGAGATCGCGCCGAGGTCGTGCAGCAGGTCCTCGGCGGCCATCGTCGACGGTCGGATCCGGCTCTCCGCGAAGGCTAGGTCCTCCGGCACGGACGGGTTGAGGTGGTGGCAGACCATCAGCATGTCGAGGTGCTCGCCGCCTTCATCGCCGGCAAGGTTCCGATGATCGTCTCGGGTAGCTGGTGGTACGGC
>NZ_JBSFBM010000165.1:0-14644 GCF_053592955.1 Micromonospora sp. NPDC002411
CAGCAGCACGTCGTCGATCAGCGCGCGCGGGTCGTCGGGCGCGATGACCGGCAGTTCGGCACCGGCCTCCGGGTCGCCCACCCGGGTCACGATCTCACCGGCCACGGCGGCGACCAACGGGCTGGCCGACTCGCGGCCGGTAGAGATGGTCTCCAGGCCGGCGGCGGTCTCCGCCATGGTCCGGCGGGTGCCGTCGGACTCGGCGGCGCTCGCCGCGGTCAGCACCGACTGCGGCAGGCCGACCAGCAACCCCCACTCCCCGTCGGAGAAACCGAAACCGGTGTACGCCGGCTGCTCGATCACGGCAATGCCCCTTCCGCCCTGCTCTGCTTGGTCATTCGGTGCTCTGATCGGTCGATCCACCGGGCCCGACACGGGCGCCCGGGTCAGGCTAGTCCAGGGTCAGCAGGCCCTGTTCGGACACCACGCGCACCGACAACGTCTTGTACCCGACCTCGTCGAAGAGAACCGTCATCTTGTCGTCCTCGTAGGAGAGCACCAGGCCCTGGCCCCACTCCGGGTGACGCACCCGGCTGTGCACCGGGAACGGGCCGACCGCGCCCTGGTCGGCGACGCTGGTGCCGTTGTGGCAGTTGTCGCAGTGGCCGCAGACATCGGTCATCTGCTCGCCGAAGTAGGCCAGCAGGGTCTGCCCCCGGCAGGCGTTGGTCTCGGCGAAGGCACGCATCATGTCGGTGCGGGACCGGGTCACTGTCTGCTGGCGTTCCGCCTCGGCCAGCGCCGCCGAGGCGGCGTCGGTCGGGGCGGGGGAGTAGCGCGGGGCGCCGATGCGCTGCCGGGCGCGCGGCTCGGCGGCCCCGACCTGCTCCAACAGGGCGAGATACTGGCCCAGCTTGCGCGGCCCGAGGCCGGTGGCCTCGCGCAGCTCGGTCTTGGTGGCCGCCTTGCGACGCAGCAACGCGGCCAGGTCGCGCAGCTCGTCGACGTCGGGCAGGCCGCCGCTGAAGAACCGTTGCAGACCCACGTCCTCGGCCCGCCACAGCAACAACACCCGGGCCGGTTGCCCGTCGCGACCGGCCCGGCCGATCTCCTGGAAGTAGCTGTCCGGCGAGTCGGGCAGCGCCATGTGCACCACCCAGGCGATGTTGGGCTTGTCGATGCCCATCCCGAAGGCAGAGGTCGCCACCATGATGGGGACCTCGTCGGCGAGGAACGCCTCGTGCAGCTCCGCGCGGGCGCCGACCGGCATCCCGCCGTGGTACGACAGCGCCGGGAAGCCGGCGTCGGTCAGCCGGGCGGCCAACTCCTCGGAGGAGCGGCGGGTCGGCACGTAGATGATCCCCGGCCGCCCCTCGTCGCGCAGCAGCGTCATCAGACGCCGCCACCGGTAGTCCTCGTCCGGGCAGTGCGCCACCTCCAGGAAGAGGTTGGGCCGGTCCAGCCCGGAGATGACCACGTCCGGATCGCGCAGGCGCAGGCGGGCGATGATGTCGTCGCGTACCGGTGGCGAGGCGGTGGCGGTGAGCGCCACCACCGGTGGCCGACCGAGGCCCTCGATGAGGTGCCCGAGCGCCAGGTAGTCGGGGCGGAAGTCGTGCCCCCACGCCGAGATGCAGTGCGCCTCGTCGATCGCCACCAGCGCCGGCTTCAGCGCGGCGACCTCGGCCATCCGGTCGGGGTTGCTGAGCTGCTCCGGGGTGATGAACAGGAACTCGGCCCGGCCCTCGCGGACCTCGGTGATCGCCTCGGCCTGCTGGGCGGCCGACTCGTTCGAGCTGATCCGCACCGCCCGCAGCTCCGGGCGCTGCCGTTCGTTGAGGGCGGCGATCTGGTCCTGTTGGAGCGCCAGCAGCGGGGAGATCACCACGGTGGGGCCGGGGATCAGGCTGGCCGGGATCTGGTAGATGGCCGACTTGCCGGCACCGGTGGGCAACACCACCAGGGCGTCACGTCGCTTCATCACCGCGCGCATGGCGGCCAGTTGGTTGGGCCGCAGCGCCTTCCAGCCGAAGAGGCTCCGGGCCGCGCGGCGCAACGTCATCGAATGCGTGGACAGTTTCATCGAGGGCCGGAGGTACCCGAGCCCATGACCGCCGAAACGCGTTCCGACGATCATGGGCCCGTTGATAGCCGACTCAGCGCAGCCGGGGCAGGACCTCGCGCTGGTACAGGTCGAACAAGCCCTGGTGATGCGGGCCGGTGTTGGCCACGTAGACCTCGTCGAAACCGGCCTTGGCGTACTTGTCGATCATCTCCAGGTGCGCGTCCACGCTGTTGCCGCAGACGAACGCCTCCTTCAGCATCTCCGGCTTGACCAGCTCGGAGGCCTGCTCGAAGTGTCGTGGTGAGGGCAGCACCTGGGACAGCTCACCGGGCACCCCCGCGTTCGGCCACCGCTCGTACGCGATGCGCATCCCCTCGTCCTCGCTGTCCGCGTACGCCGCCTTGAAGCCGGCCTGGCACGGCTTGTCGCCGCCACCGTTCTCGCGGAAACGCCGGACCATCTCCCCGTCGGGCATGGTGCTCACGTAGCCGTCACCGATGCGCGCGGCGAGGTCGATCGCCTTCGGGCCGAAGCCGGAGACGTAGATCGGCGGGGGAGTGTCGGGCAGCGTGTAGATCCGCGCGTGTTCGACTGTGTAGTGCTTACCGTGGTGGTTGACGAATCCGCCGCCCCACAGCTCGCGCATCACCGCGACGGCCTCCTCCAGCATCTCCAAGCGGACGTCGGCCTGCGGCCAGGCGTCACCGAAGATGTGCTCGTTGAGCGCCTCGCCGGTGCCGACGCCGAGCACGAACCGTCCGCCGTGCAGCACCGCGCTGGTCGCCGCCGCCTGCGCGATCACGGCCGGGTGGATCCGGACGGTCGGGCAGGTCACCGCGGTGGTCACCGGCAGTGAGCAGACCTGGCTGAGCGCGCCGATCATCGACCAGACGAAAGGGCTCTGGCCCTGGGCGTCGACCCAGGGGTGGTAGTGGTCGGAGATCCAGAGCGCCTCGAAGCCGGCCCGTTCGGCCCCCTGCGCCTGCTCCAGCAACTCGGCTGGCGTGAACTCCTCACTGGACAGAAAGTATCCGATCTTCATGGTCTCCCCTTCGGCGCGCGGTCCTGCTGATAGGGAAGCCGTACCCCGGGCGTGGTCGGCCACACCGGCCTGCCGGGGCCCGTTCGTTCAGCGCCGGCCGAACATCGCGCGGATCGCGGCGAGCAGCAGCAGGGCGCCGACCACCAGGCCGAGCAGGCGTACGCCGGGGATGTCGGCCGGGCTCGTCGCGTCGGCCAGCAGGGCGGGGTCCATCCCCGCACTCTCCCCGGGGAGCGGGCCCTGAGGCAACTGTAAGGTTTATTGACTATTGAATCGCCCGGTGTGACCATGGCATGACCGCCTGCCGGTGGCGGTGCGCCGATGGCGCGCGAGAGATGGGGTACGGGGGCCGCATGAGCGAGCGCAACCAGCGGGTCGACGGGGGCGCACCGACGCCGGCGATCGAGACCGGTCGTCCTGAGGGGGCGGTGTGACCACTCCCGCCGGCCACCTCCCGGCGCTCGCCGCCGCCGTCCTGCAACCCGGGTTCGTCGGCACCACCCCGCCACCGTGGGTGTGCCGCTGGCTCGGTGAGGGCCTCGGCGCTGTGGTGCTCTTCGCCCGCAACGTCGTCGACCCCGCACAGGTGGCGGCGCTCACCGCGACGCTGCGCGCGGAACGGCCGGACGTCATCGTCGCGATCGACGAGGAGGCCGGCGACGTCACCCGGCTCGAATCGGTGCACGGCAGCACCCGGCCCGGCAACTTCGCCCTCGGCGCTGTCGACGACCCGGAGCTGACCGAGGCGGTCGCCCGGGACCTCGGCGTCGAGCTGGCCGCGGCCGGGGTGACCCTCAACTACGCCCCGGACGCCGACGTCAACTCCAACCCCGACAACCCGGTGATCGGCGTGCGCTCCTTCGGCGCCGACCCGGCGCTGGTCGCGCGACACACCGCCGCCTGGGTACGCGGGCTCCAGGCCGGCGGCGTGGCCGCCTGCGCCAAGCACTTCCCGGGCCACGGCGACACCCGCGTCGACTCCCACCACGACCTGCCGCGGATCACCGCCGACCGGGACCGGTTGGATGCCTGCGAGCTGGCCCCGTTCCGGGCCGCCGTGGCCGCCGGCGTGCAGGCGGTGATGACCGGCCACCTGCTGGTACCGGCGCTTGACCCGCAGCTGCCGGCCACGTTGAGTCAACGCATCCTGGGCGGGCTGCTCCGCGACGAGATGGGCTTCTCCGGTGTGGTGGTGACGGATGCGATCGAGATGCGCGCCGTCGCCGACCGGTACGGCTTCGCCGGGGCGACCGTCCGCGCCCTGGCGGCGGGCGCCGACGCGATCTGCATCGGCGGCGAGCGGGCCGACGAGGAGGCGGCGCGCGAGCTGCGCGACGCCATCGTCGCCGCTGTCGTCTCCGGTGACCTGCCCGAGGAGCGACTCGCCGAGGCCGCCAAGCGGGTCGGGCAACTCGCCGCCTGGACGATGGCCGCCCGCACCGCCGGGTCGGCCGGGCGGCGTGACGCCGCCGACGTCGGGCTGGTCGCCGCCCGCCGCGCCGTCCGGGTCACCGCCTCCCGGACCGCGACGGACGCGCTGCCGCTGACCCGCCCGGCGTACGTCGTCGAGTTCGAGCCACTTCGCAACATCGCTATCGGCGCGGAGACCCCGTGGGGGATCGGCGCTCCCCTGGGCGAGTTGCTGCCCGGCACCAGCACGGTCCGCTACGCCGAGCCCGATGTGCCGGCCGACCCCGGCGCCGGGGCGGGCACCCGCCCACTGGTCCTGGTGGTCCGCGACCTGCACCGGCACGACTGGATGCGCTCCGCGGTGCACCGCGCGTTGGCCGCCCGGCCGGACGCGGTGGTGGTCGAGCTGGGCGTGCCGGAGCTGGTGACCGGGTCGGTGCACCTGGCCACCCACGGCGCCACCCGGGCCAGCGGCTGGGCCGCCGCGGAGGTGCTGACCGGCGCCCGCTGACCGGCCCGCGCCCGTCGACCCACGGCACCCGTTGGCAGGCCCGCGTTACGGCAGGTCGGCCACCAGGTCGGCGTACTCGGGGTGCTTGTCGATGAACGCCGCCATGAAGGGGCACTGCGGCACCACTGTGGCCCCGCGGGCGCGGACCTCGTCGAGGGTGCCCCGGATCAGCGCGCCGCCCACGCCCTTGCCCTGGAAGCCCCGGTCCACCTCGGTGTGGGTGAAGACCAGGACCTCCCCGCGCATCAGGTACGCGGTGAAGCCGGCCAGCGCGTCGTCGACCAGGATCTCGAAGCGGCGCTTCGCCGGGTTGTCCTCGACCAGGGTGCTCATCCGGCCATTGTCCCCGCGGCGTCGGCCAGCGCGTCGAGTTCGGCGAGCAACCGGTCCACCTCGTCCGCGGTGTTGTAGTGGTAGATGCTGGCCCGCACCGCGCCGCCGCTGTCGCGCAGGCCCATCATCTGGAAGTACTCGTAGGCGTAGTAGTCACCGACGGAGAGGCAGAACCCGGCGGCGCCCAACGCCTCCTGGGTGGCCCCCGGCGACATCCCGGCGACCCGGAACGAGACCGTCGGGCAGCGTCGCGCCGGCGAACCGTAGACGGTGACGGCCGGCCGCTGTGCCAGCCCGGTGAGCAGCCGGTCCAGCAGTGCCTCCTCGTGCGCCTGCGCGGCTGCCAGCCCGGCCCGCAGCCGCGCCCGCCGGTCCCCGACCGCGTCCGGGTCCAACCCCGCCAGGTGATCCACCGCCGCCGTCACGCCGGCGAGCAGCGGGAAGCTCGGCGTGCCGTACTCGAACCGGTCCGGCACCGCGTCCGAGGACGGCACCAGCTTCGCCGGGCGCAGCGCCGCCCACCGGGCCGGGTCGGCCACCATCGCCGCCAGGTGCGGGCCGGACCACTTGTACGCGCTGGTCACCACCACGTCCGCGCCGAGCGAGGTCAGGTCGGTCGGTCCGTGCGGAACCGAGTGCACCCCGTCGACGTAGACCAGCGCGCCGGCCGCGTGCGCGATCTTGGCGATCGCCGGCACGTCCGGCACGGTGCCGATGGCGTTGCTGCCGGCGGTCACCGCCACCAACCTCGTCCGCTCACCGACCAGGTCGGCGTACTGGGCGGCGGGCAGCTCACCGGTGCTCGGGTCGACCTCGGCCCAGCGCACCGTCGCACCGGCCGCCTCGGCGGCCTGCACCCACGGCCGGATGTTCGCGTCGTGGTCGAGCCGGGACACCACCACCTCGTCACCCGGACGCCAGCTCGCGCCGAGCGTGCGGGCCAGGGTGTACGTCAGCGCGGTGGCGCTCGGGCCGAGCACCACCCCGGACGGGTCGGCGCCGAGCAGGTCGGCGACCGCCGAGCGGGCCTCGGCCACCAGCTCCAACGACCGGCGGCCCGCTACGTTGGCGGCGCTGCGGTTGCCGACCGCCGACCGCATGGCGTCGGTGACCGCGTCGATCACACCCGCTGCGGTCTGGGTGCCGCCGGCACCGTCGAAGTGGACGAAGCCCTCGGTCAGGGCGGGGTATGCGGCCCGGGTGCGGGCGATGTCGAACGGCATGTCCCGGACCCTAGCCGGGGCGCTCCCCGTGCTCGCCGTCGCCTCGGCGTCGCGGGCGTCTCGTACTCTTGGCGGGGTGACGAACCGACCCGCCACCATGCCCATGCCCCCCGTCCGCCGCGCCGCCGGTCTCTTCGCCGGTCTGGCGCTCGGCCTCGCCGTGCTCGCCGGTTGCAGCTCCCAGGGCGCCTCCACCGACTGCGGGCTGGACGCCTGCACTGTCACCTTCGAGCGGGGTGTCGACGCGAGGGCCTCCATCTTCGGCGTGGAGGCCAAGCTGGTCGGTGCCGAGGGTGACCAGGTCACCGTCGAGGTCGCCGGTGAGCAGCTCAGCCTCACCGTGGGCCAGCAGGCCGCCGAGGCCGGCGGTTTCGCGGTCACGCTGGACAGCGTCACCGACCAGCAGGTCAAGATCCGCGTTTCCCGCAACCCGAGTAACTGATCCGCGCCGGGCGGCGGTGGCCGACGTTTGGGAATCTTCGAAATCGGAGATTGTGACGCCATGTCACTCACCCGTAGCGCCGAAGCCACCGCCTCCCGAACGGCGGACAGCCGGTGGCTGGAACTCCTCGCCCGGGCCGGCTTCATCGGCTACGGCATCGTCCACCTCCTCTTCGCCTGGTTGGCATTGCAGATCGCGTTCGGCACGTCGTCCGACGACGGCGACCAGTCCGGCGCGCTGCGTACCCTCTCCGAACAGCCCCTGGGTAAGTTCCTGGTCATCGCCGTCGCGGTCGGCCTGCTCGCGATGGCGATCTGGCAGGCGCTCGAGGCGGCGGTCGGGCACCGCGCCGAGCGCGGCAGTGAGCGGGTCACGGAACGGCTCGCCTCGGCCGGCCGGACCATCGTCTACCTCTACTTCGCCTGGACCGCCTTCAAGGTCTTCAAGGACGCCGGGTCGAACAGCGCCGACCAGCAGGAGGCGTTGACCGGCAAGCTGATGACCTCCAGCGGCGGCCGTTGGCTGGTCGGCCTGGCCGGTCTGGTGCTCGCCGCGATCGGCATCGGTCTGGTGATCTACGGGGCCGTCAAGCGATTCGAGAAGCACCTGAAGACCGGCGAGATGAGCCCGAAGACCCGCCAGTTGGCCCGCCGACTCGGCATGGCCGGGTACATCGCCAAGGGCGTCGCGTACGGCATCTCCGGTCTGCTGATCATCGTGGCGGCGGTCAACTACGACCCGGAGAAGGCCCGTGGTCTGGACGCCGCGCTGCACACGCTGCGCGAGCAGTCGTACGGCATGTTCCTGCTGACCCTTGTCGCCCTGGGCATCGCCGCCTTCGGCGTCTACTGCTTCCTCCAGTCCCGGTACCGCAAGGTCTGAGCTGGTCGATACCACGGACATCGGGCACTCTTGGGCTTTTGCCCGGAGTGCCCGACGTCTGATCGAAGGGAAGCAACGGAGCTGTGCAGAATTATCTCGAAACGGCCGTCGCCGCGCTCGTCGCGGCGGCGGTCGCTCTCTTCCTGGTCGAGGTCGTCCACCGGCTGACCCGGCGGTTCGGCCGTCGGTCGCAGCTGCTCACCGAGCTGACCGATCACGCCCACCGCCCGTTCCAGGTCGCCGGGACGGTCCTCGCCGTGCAGTTCGCCGTCCGCTTCAGCACCGGGTACGCGGTCGGCGAGAGCTGGCGCCGCCTGTTGCTGCACCTGCTCGTCCTCGGCGTCATCGCAACACTGGCCTGGTTGGTGGCCGCGCTGCTGGTCGTCGTGGAGGACACCGCGCTGGCCCGGTTCCGGGTCGACGTGCCGGACAACCGGCACGCCCGGCGGGTCCGGACCCAGGTGGTGATGCTGCGCCGCCTGACCATCGCGGTGATCGTCATCCTGACCGTCGGCGTGATGCTGATGACGTTCCCCAGCGTGCGGGGCATCGGCGCGGGTGTGCTCACCTCGGCCGGTGTGGTCGGTGTGGTGGCCGCGCTCGCCGCGCAGAGCCTGCTCGGCAACGTCTTCGCCGGCGTCCAGCTCGCCTTCAGCGACGCCGTCCGGCTCGACGACGTGGTGGTCGTCGAGGGGGAGTGGGGTCGGATCGAGGAGCTGACCCTCAGCTACGTGGTCGTGCAGATCTGGGACGACCGGCGGCTGATCCTGCCCACCTCGTACTTCACCAGCAAGCCGTTCCAGAACTGGACACGGACCGAGTCGGCGGTGCTCGGCACCGCCGAGTTCGACGTGGACTGGGCGGTGCCGGTGCAGACCATGCGCGAGGAACTGCGTCGCCTGGTAGAGGGCACCGAGCTGTGGGACGGGCGGGTGTGCGTCCTGCAGGTCACCGACGCCACCGGCGGGATGGTCCGCATCCGCGCGCTGGTCAGCGCCGCCGACGCGGGCAGTCTGTGGGACCTGCGCTGCCTGGTGCGGGAGCACCTGGTGACCTGGATCCGGGACAACCGCCCGACCGCGATGCCCCGGGTGCGCACCGAGCTGGGTGACTCCACCAGCAACCTGCCCTGGCAGTGGGTGCAGCCGAGGCGGCCGGTACGCCGCCTGTCCGACACCGAGGCGCCCGACGACGCCCGCGTCTTCGGCGGCAGCGACGACGGCGACGCCCGCAGCGAAGCCTTCGTGGGCCCCGAAGAAACCCGCCCCTGACCCTGCCCCGGCCCTCCCTTTTTCCGTCGGTCATGAAGTTATTGCCCTACCGCCCGGTGTGTCGTGGCAACAACTTCATGATCGACCGGGATGGGGGTGGAAAGGGGGTGGGGTGGGAGGTTTGGTCGGGCTTGGGTGGGGGATGTGCTGCCGGACGTCTCTGCCGCGATCACGGCATCGGCCGGCGTATTCGCGGCGCGGCGTGCGGACGACGCGGACGGTCGGCTGCTCGGCGCGCTTTAGGATTGACGGGCGGCGACTCCGGGCATACAGCGCGGTGATGAGGAAAGGAGGACAGCATGGCTGACGTGGCGAACGCCCGCACATCCCACAACGGGAGCGAGCCCTCCACCGCCGAGTTGGTGCAACGGGCCACCGAACAGGTCTCCCGTCTGGTGCGGGACGAACTGGCGCTGGCCCGAGCGGAGTTGACCCAGAAGGGCAAGCACGCCGGCATCGGGATCGGCCTCTTCGGCGGCGGCGGTGCGCTGGCGTTCTTCGGCCTGGGCGCGTTGGTCGCCACGGCGATCCTGCTGCTCGACCTGGTGTTGCCCGCCTGGGCCGCCGCGCTGATCGTGGCGGTGGCCTGTTTCCTGGTGGCCGGCATCCTCGCCCTGGTGGGCAAGAAGCAGGTCAGCCGCGCCGTCCCGCCCGTGCCGGCGGCGACGGTCCGCAGCCTCCGGGCCGACGTGGACACCGTCACCGCCGCGGTGAAGGACAGGGGGCGGCAATGACCGGCAACGGGACCGGCGACACGGAGGCGCTCCGCGAGGAGATCCGTCGCACCCGGGTCGAGTTGGGCGAGACGATGGAGGCGTTGGCCGCCAAGGCCGACGTCAAGGCGCGCCTGAAGGAGTCCGCAGGGCAGGCGAAGGAGCGGATGCGCGAGCAGGCGGCGCAGACCGTCGCCCGGGTCCGCGGGCAGGCCGTGCGTGGCGCCGGGATGGCGCGGGCGCAGGCCCAGCACAAGGGTGAGCTGGTGCGTGACAAGGGCGAGTTGGTACGCCGCAACCCGGTGCCGTGGGCGGCCATCGCCGCCGGTGCGGTGGCCACCGTGGTGGTGTTGATGATCGTGCGGGGGAGGCGTAGGTGAGCAAGAGCATCAGCCGGGTCGCGTACCGGCCGGTCGGCGTGTTGATGGGTATCGCCGCAGGCGCGGTGGCCGGGGCGATCTTCCGGCAGGTCTGGAAGGTCACCGCGGGCGACGGTGAGGCGCCGAACGCGACAGACGAGGATCGCGGCTGGGGCGAGATCCTGGCCGCCGCGGCGTTGCAGGGAGCGATCTTCGCGGTCGTCCGGGCCGCCGTGGACCGGGGCGGCGCGGTCGGCGTCCGCCGGATGACCGGCTCCTGGCCGGACTGACCACAGCGACTTCGGCCCCCTTCCCGCATCGATGGGAAGGGGGCTTTCGCATGGGTTCGGACGCCGCCCAGCGGATCTCGGGCATCCGTCAGGTCACATGTCGGAGAAATTCGTCGGAGAGGTCGTGACAGACTTTTTGCGTACGTGATTTGCTGGTCCACGCTGTTGAGAGATGGCGTGGGTTGAGAGAAGTCTCCTTCGTGGGGCCGCCTCAGGCGCCGCTGCTCGAAAACGGCCAATCGGCCGGACGGCGTGCACGGCCACCAGTTTTTAGAGGGAGATACACATGGCTCAGGGAACCGTGAAGTGGTTCAACGCTGACAAGGGCTTCGGCTTCATCACCGTCGATGGTGGGGGTGCTGACGTGTTCGTCCACTTCTCGGCCATCCAGACCAGCGGCTACCGCTCGCTGGAGGAGAACCAGCGGGTGGAGTTCGAGATCGCTCAGGGTCAGAAGGGCCCGCAGGCCGAGCAGGTTCGTCCCATCTGAGTGAGACGGCCGGCCCCCACCGGCCAGTGGGACGGCCCGGCCAGGGTCGTTGAAAGCCCTGCACCCCTCCCGGGGTGCAGGGCTTTTCCACGCGTTCGGGTTGCTCAGGTTCGGCGACGTGAGCGCAGACCGAACCAGAGCACCACCAGCCCGCCCAGCGACACGAGCGGCCCGAGCACCGCCCAGATCCTCTCGTTGGTCATCAGGCTGCCGCTGACGTAGCCGAGGCCCTGCACCGTCCACACCGCACCGATCACGACGGCCAACAGGCCGAGGGTGAGCGAAAGCCAGCCCCTCATGAGGTCCCCTCTCCGCTGCCCGAGGCAGCGCGCCGCCCTCCAGCATGGCCGGCCGCGCGGCGCGACGCGAGTACCCGGGAAGCGCGGGTCACCACCGGTCGTGCACCTGCGGGCGGATCAGCTCGTCGTAGATCTCGCGTACGGCTGCCAACTGCTCGTCGGTCAGCGGCGACAGGGCCGCCGTCGCGGCGTTGCGTCGCGCCTGGTCGGCGTCGCGGGCACCGGGGATGACCACTGTGACGCCCGCCTGGTCCAGCACCCAGCGCAGCGCGAACTGCGCCATCGTGCGGTCCGCGTCGACCAGCGGCGCGAGTCGGCGGACGGCGGCGAGCCCCTGCTCGAAGTCGACGCCGGAGAACGTCTCGCCGACGTCGAAGGCGGCACCGTGCCGGTTGTAGTTGCGGTGGTCGTCGGCGGGGAACTCGGTGTGCTCGTCGTACCGGCCGGAGAGCAGGCCACTGGCCAGCGGCACCCGGGCGATGATGCCCACACCGGCGGCCGCGGCGGCGGGCAGGACCTGCTCCAACGGCTTGTGGCGGACCGCGTTCAGGATGATCTGGACGCTCGCCACACCCGGCCGGGCGATCGCGGTGAGGGCCTGGTCGCAGGTCTCGACGCTGACCCCGTACCCGGCGATGGCCTTCTCGGCGACCAGGGTGTCCAGCCCGTCGAAGACCTCGTCGGAGGAGAACACGGCGGTGGGCGGGCAGTGCAGCTGGACCAGGTCCAGCGTGTCCATTCCCAGGTTGGCCCGGGAGCGGTCGGTCCACTGCCGGAAGTTGGCCAGGGTGTACGCCTCCGGTCGCTGCTCGACGCGGCGGCCCATCTTGGTGGCGACGGTGAGCCCGGCGTCGGGCCGGGAGCGCAGGAAGCGGCCGATCAGTTGCTCGCTGCGGCCGTCTCCGTACACGTCGGCGGTGTCGAGGAAGGTGACCCCGGAGTCCACGGCGGCGGTGAGCACCGCCATCGCGTCGGCCTCGCTGACGGTGCCCCAGTCGGCGCCGAGTTGCCAGGCGCCCAGGCCGACCGCGCCGACGGTCCGGCCGAGCCGGGTGAAGCTGCGCTGTTCCATGCCCCGAGCCTAGTGATCGGGTTGCCGCCATGCCACGCGAGCCGTACCGTAAAACAAAACGGACGTACGGTTTGGGAGGCGGGATGTGGGATCCGACGGCCTACCTGCGCTACGGCGACGAGCGGTCTCGACCCTTCCACGACCTCGTCGCACGGATCCCCGCCGCGCGACCCCGGGCCGTGGTCGACCTCGGATGCGGCCCCGGCCAGCTCACCGCCACCCTCGCCGAGCGCTGGCCGACGAGCCGGGTCCTCGGCCTGGACTCCTCACCCGAGATGATCGACCGGGCCAGTGCCCTGGGCGCTCCCGTCGACTTCGCGGTCGCCGACCTGCGCGACTGGCGACCGACCGGCGACGAGGACGTGGTGGTCAGCAACGCCGCGCTCCAGTGGGTGCCCGGTCACCAGGAGCTGCTGCGCCGCTGGGCCGCCGAGCTGCCCGCCGGCGCGTGGCTCGCCATGCAGGTCCCCGGCAACTTCGAGGCTCCGTCACACCGCGCCCTGCGCGAGGTCGCCGACCGGCCGACCTGGCGCGGTGAGGTGGCCCCGCTGCTGCGCGCGGACCCCGTCGACGACCCGGCCGACTACGCGGCGCTGCTGACCACCGCCGGCTGCGCGGTGGACGCCTGGGAGACTACCTACGTGCACCTGCTGCCGGCTCGGCCCGCCGCCGAGCACCCGGTCCTGACCTGGATGGAGGGCACCGCGCTGCGCCCCGTCCGGGCCGCGCTGGACGCCGCCGGGTGGTCGGCCTTCCGAACCGAGCTGGGGGTACGGCTCACCGCCGCGTACCCGGTGCGGCAGGGTCAGGTGTACTTCCCGTTCCGCCGCGTCTTCGTCGTCGCCCACACCGGCGACCATGCACAGGAGAACCAGTGACCGATCTGACCACCTTCATCGCCGGCCTGCCCAAGGTGGAGCTGCACGTGCACCACGTCGGCTCCGCCTCGCCCCGGATCGTCGCGGAACTGGCCGCCCGCCACGAGGGACGCACCCCCGTACCGGCCGACCCCGAGGCGCTCGCCTCCTACTTCGAGTTCCGCGACTTCGCGCACTTCGTCGAGGTGTACCTGAGCGTGGTGGACCTCATCCGCGACCCGGAGGACGTCTGGATCCTCACCCACGAGGTGGCCCGGGAGCTGGCCCGCCAACAGGTCCGGTACGCGGAGCTGACCATCACCCCGTACTCGCACGTGCGTCGGGGCATCCCCGCGCCGGCGTTCTGCGAGGCCATCGAGGACGCCCGCCAGCGCGCCCTGGCCGACTTCGGCCTGGAGCTGCGCTGGTGCTTCGACATCCCCGGCGAGGCCGGCCTGCCCGCCGCCGAGGAGACGCTGCGCATCGCCCTGGACGAGCGGCCGGCCGGGCTGGTCAGCTTCGGGCTGGGTGGCCCCGAGATCGGCGTACCCCGGCCGCAGTTCCGGCCCTACTTCGACCAGGCCCGCGCGGCCGGTCTGCGCTCGGTGCCGCACGCCGGGGAGACCACCGGGCCGCAGACGATCTGGGACGCGCTGAACGAGTTGGGCGCCGAGCGGATCGGGCACGGCATCTCCGCCGCCCAGGACCCGGAGCTGCTGACCTACCTGGCCGAGCGGCAGATCGGGATGGAGGTCTGCCCGACGTCCAACGTGCGGACCCGGGCGGTGGCCAACCTCGACGAGCACCCGCTGCGTCAGCTCGTCGACGCCGGGCTACTGGTCACCATCAACTCCGACGATCCGCCGATGTTCGGCACCACCCTCAACGACGAGTACGCGGTGGCGGCCCGCCTCCTCGGGGCCGATCGCGAGGGCGTGGCCGGGCTGGCTCGCAACGCGGTGACCGCGTCCTTCCTCGACGCCGCCGGCAAGCAGCGGATCACCGCCGAGATCGACGCGTACCTCACCAGCGCCGGCTGAGCCGACACGGCCGGGGTCAAGGGGGAGAGCAGGGCGCGCGGCGGGAGCGTGGGTGTGGGGGGACCTGAGACTCCCGCCGCGCGCGCGGCTTCACCGGCCGTGGGTGCGTGGTGCGCTCGACCGGTGAAACTGTTGGGTTCCTGCACTGATCCTGTCAGCCCACAACCGTTCCAGCTCGGTCGTTAACCGCGATCTAAGGAAGACTTGCACCGGGGCACAGCCCGGGCCGGCACTGTCACTCGTCGGTCGGGCGCTGGCGCGGCCAGCGCCGTCCGGTGGCCTTCGTGTCCCGGGCGTCACGCGCCATCCGACCATCGGCGGACCTTGCTGCACGCAACGAACCTCTCGGTCACCGAGGCGCTGCTCTCAGCTCCGATGCAGCCAGGTAGCGGCTCGCTCGTAGTA